>JAZDNC010000062.1:0-31368 GCA_043800335.1 Chloroflexota bacterium | reverse complement strand
CGCCTTTTTTCTGATTATATTTCTTCTTTTGCCCCATTATGTACTGATATTTGAATTTGCAGGCCTTTTCGCTTGAATAGACCTCAGAGAAAAGCAGACGCCCCATATCATCTATCGTTTTATTAAATTCACTTTCTGGGTCATATAGGACACTTTCAGGCTGCTGCATAAGAGTTCGTAAAAGGTTATTGGAATCAATCCTCACGAAAAGTGTAGACCGGTTAATATCCAAGAGTACATATGAAACTCGTCTAATGGTGTTGAAGATACCTAACGCTCGCTCCAACTTCGAACCTTCCCTTGGTTTCGTAGACGGTAACGTGTCCCTCAACAGGGCTTTAACCATTTCTACCCATTTGCTAAATTCCTCGTTCTCTTTATGATTTTTCCGGTATAACCTCTTAATTAAAGCTAGAGAAATAAGGTGGTGAAAACGGAATAAGTCTTCTTTTTCCAGTATGTTTCTTGCATATTGTTGACACTGTTTATCAGGCATACAGCCCATGAAGACATCATGAAGCTTCCCATCCGTTAAAGCTAGATCGAGCCATACTCGCTCAGCCTCTAATGTGTCGTATAGATGCCCATAGTTGTTCAATAGAACCCAGCTCTTTATCAACTCCTCAATGCTACTAATGACAGTCTGTTTTGTGAGAGGAATTGAAGTTGAAAGACCAAAAACTTTTTTTCTCCCGAGTTCTTCAACTAGGTACATTTGAAGTACCATATATTCCCACCTTGAATGATATGACGATTTGTGGACAGCACGTAGTGCTCCTAGTTGGTCAAGCTTTTCAAAGCATTCTATCTCACGTTTTGAGCGCAGGAACTCAAATATATAAGAAGACTCGTTTCGCAATCGGACTTGAACGGTGCCCAGGTCGGGATACTGGTATTCAATGAATGATTCCTGATGAGCGCTAACCATCGGCATCATACCTCTACGAGTACAATTTTCTGGTTGAGATTATATTTGCGCTCATTTTGCTAAGTCAAATTGCCAGTTGTTTTGAAGACGCTTTGGTGCCAAATTAGCGCCAGCACACAAGAAGCTCTCTCCCTATCAAAAGTATGTTTTAGCTTCACCAAGTGGTGCGCCAGGAGGGATTCGAACCCTCGACCATCGGTTCCGAAGACCGAGGCTCTGTCCGCTGAGCTACAGGCGCATCCAGCCCGCATTATAGCCAAAATATAGTGCCACCGCAATCAAGACTTGAGTGATGCCGATGAGAGAACGGATTGCCACGCTACGCTCGCAATGACGTCTTTGAATTGACGGGACTTACCGCTATAATAGCGTGAGTTGCTATCAGGAGGTAAAGCGTGGCTTACACAACGCTACTGGTTGAGACAAAGGGAGCATCCGGCGTCATCACCCTTAGCCGTCCCGAACGGTTGAACGCCATGAACCAGGCTCTGAACAATGAGCTGGAGACGGCGGTAGCGGAGTTTGAGCAGGATGATGCGGTGAGGGTCATCATCCTTACCGGCACCGGAGAGAAAGCCTTTTCCGCCGGCGGTGATATTCACGAGATGGTTGAAGCGAAGAACCAGGTTATCCAGCCCAGCGAGAAGAGAATGGAGGCAAACTGGCGTCTGGCAACCTGCCGTAAGCCAACCATCGGCGCTATGAACGGGTTAGCCTTCGGCGGCGGCGCTCTCTTAGCCTCGCTGGTGGACTTCCGGATTGGCTGTGAGCACACCAGCTTCCGCTTTCTGGCGGCGTCCTACGGCAGAATTAACGCCACCTGGACATTGCCCCTTATTGTCGGTATGCCAATGGCTAAGGAGCTTCTTTTCACCGGGCGACTGGTGGGGGCAGACGAGGCACTCCGCATCGGGCTCTTGAACCGGCTGGTGCCCGCCTCGGAACTGATGAAGACGGTGCTGACGATAGGGGAGCAAATCGCCGCTAATAACGACCTGGCAGTTCAAGGCATCAAGGCACTGCTCAGCGAGGACGTTGGTCTCAGCCTGCGCGAGATGATGCTCGCCGAGAATGAGGTTGTGCTAAAGAGTTTGAAGACACCGCCGGCGAAGGAGAGATTCCGTAGCTTTCTGGAGCGGAAAGAGTAAAGGTGGGGTGAGTGGAGGGATTCGAACCCTCGTTCTCCTGGGCCACAGCCAGGCGCCTTGAGCCTCTGGGCAACACTCACCAGGACTTAGAGAATTATAGCTGAAAACGCGCCTCGTGGCAACGAGGTTCGCATATCCAGAAAACTACAGTTCCATAGCCACCGCCTTTGTGGTTCGACAGGCGTTCGACCGAGCTCACGCCGAGGTCTCACTTCGTGGTTCACCCTGAAGGGATTCACCATGAATGGGTGACTCAGTGGAACCATGCCGAAGACTTACCACGAGCGGCTTAAAATTTTTTCTCCGCTCATCCTGAGCCTGTCGAAGGATGGCATCCAATTCACCGCCGCTATGGTTCACCAAACAAAATTATTTGACGCACGGCAGACCTCCCCTAATTGCCATATTGACTAATAGCACTGATTAAACTATTCTCTTAATACATTTGATACCTCAATGAGGAAAGCCTCCTGATTGTTGGAGGGAGAAATGACGAAGGGCATCATAACCGCCGGGTAAGCTGGCGATGGCTGATGCCCTTTTTGTTTGGTTAAGAAGCTGAAGGAAGTAACCTTCTACCGCTAAAGAGGAGTTTGAGACTGTAATGGGTTCGTTACAAAAATAATTGGCAGGAGGTGATGTCTATAGAGTAGCTTTGATGTAACATCGTTAGCATCTAAAGGGTCGAAAAGGAGAGAAAGAAAATGGCTGAAAAGAAGACAGAACAGGTCTACGGCAGGGAGGTTTATCCTCTTCCTGGGGCAAAGGTGCCTGCCTTCATTTACATGGACGAAGCGCTTTGTACCGGCTGTTCGCTCTGCACCTATGCCTGCTCTATGAAGCACTTTGGTGTCATCAACAAAGACGCTTCAAACATACAGGTGAGACAGCCGCAGATTCCCATCCCCAAAGGTATCCCGGTAGCGTGCTCCCAGTGCGAAGTGGATGAAAGGGAGTGTGAGAAGGCATGCCCCACAGACCCCCCATCAATCACGTATGACACGAAGACCATGCACATGGTCATCAACAAGGAAACCTGTCTGGGGAAGCGTTGTCTGCGCTGCCTGAAGGCGTGTAACGCCAAGGCGGTAAGGGTCAACGACGCCGTGTCGGACAAGCCCTTCGTCTGTGACCTGTGCGACACGAAAAACACCGGTAATCGGGACCCTGAGTGTATCAAGGTTTGCGCCTTTAGTGCCATCAGTTTTAGAGATAAGGGTGCCCATTACTGGCACCGCCGCAGCATTATGGAGAAGGCGAATCTGCTCGCCAAAAGGTTATACCCTATAAACAAAGAAAGCTTTTGCTCCCCGGACAGGAATTGGTAAGGAAGGGAGGCTGTAAAATGGCTGAAATACCGTTTTATCTATTAGAGGTGGATTTAACCAAAAAGACGAGCCGGAAGGTAGATGTCACCAATGATGTCAAGAAATACTCTGCGGGTAGGGGACTGGCTAACAAGTTAATTTGGGACCTGGTGCCAGCTAAGTCAGACCTCCTCGGTCCGCAGCAGATTCTCCACTTCGGCGTTGGGCCACTAACCGGTCTCCTCGGGGGTAATGTCTGTCTTAATCACATAAGTCCCCTGACCGGCTGGGTAAACCGGGCCTTAAGTGGGGGCACTTTCGGTCCAGAACTGCTTGATGCCGGCTATAACTGTGGCATCCTGTTGAAGGGCAAGGCAGATAAGCCAAGCTACCTTTATGTGTATGACGACAAGGTGGAGATTCGGGATGCCTCTGACCTGTGGGGGCTCACGGTAACCAAAGCTAATGCCAAACTGCAAGACCGCTTGTTCCAGGAGACGGGCGAGATATTCAGCATGGCGACCATAGGCCCCGCCGGCGAAAATCTGGTGAGATATGCCAATGTCGTCATTGATGGTTTCCACAGTGCCAGCAAGCGTGGCCCCGGCGCCACCATGGGCTCCAAGAACCTCAAGGCAGTGGTAGTGAGGGGGACCAAGGGCAGGACCTATGCCGACCATCAGAAGGTGTGGGAACTGCATAAAACCATGACCATGAACCCTGAAAATCAGAACCTCAGTAAAGGAGGACGACTCTGGGGTATTGTCGCCTGGCCGGCGAGCTATGTTGTTAATCCATCAGCGCTAGGGGACTTCAAGTACGGAGCACAGATGCCCGGTATCAAGAACAACCGCACGCTTTGGGCCCCCGAGTGTGACAACTACAACTACAAAGACTATATTATGGCATACAAGCTCTGGTCACACGCCTGCCCGGGGTGCATCCAGCCCTGCTACCTGTCCACCTTTAAAAACCTGCCCGCTCCCCTTGGCGCTTCGGTTGTTAAGCACTTATACGATAACTCGGGTGGTTGCGCTCTAAACTGGATGATTAAAACTTATGAGGAACAGTCATGGGTAGCCGCGGCACTGGAAGAACTGGGTATGGATGGCGAGGAGGTGGGCGGCATCGTTGCCTTCGCTATGGACCTCTACCAGAACGGCATCATCACTAAAGAAGACCTCGGTGGCATTGACCTTGAGTGGGGCAAGCTGGACGGCGCTCTGGAACTGATGAAGAAGATCGCCTACCGGGAGGGTAAAGCACCCAACGCCCTGGCTGACGGCTTCTTACGCGCCGAAAAGGTCTTTGGCGATGAGTCTATACCCTATGCTTACGAGGTTCACGGCTGCGCCATGGATACCCAGGAAATTCGGACCGGCACGAATCGATTCAGATATCTATCAAACCACACCGGCGCCCGCAAGGGCGAACTCAGAGACATCAGTGAGTCGCTAACCCAGTGTAGCACTACGACCCAATTCATGATTAATGCCTTCGGCAGTTGGGAGGAAGGGGTGCGCCTGTTCCTGAACGCTGCCTGCGGCTGGAACATGACGACTAGCGATGTCTGGGACATGAACTGGAGGTACTACTTCTTCAACCGGGCGGTAAGCCACCGCGAGGGCTTCAATGTCCCCCTGGGCAGTGCCGATGTCCTGCCGATACGGTCCTACACGGAAACCGTTACCGACAAATACGGCAACAAGTATATGGTAAACGAGCCCTACTGGCGGTCAACCGAGTGGCCGAACTTCATGGAGAAGGACTGTAAACTGAATAGGGACGGCTCGCTACGCAGAAGCGAGCTGGTGCGCCTTGGGCTTGAGTTCGTTATCCCGGTACTGGACCCTCTGGGAGTCATAGGTCCATAAAAGCTATTTCGGGGAACCAGCCCGGCTGGTTCCCCGAATTTCTACTGATGAGCGTGCGTCAGGTAGATGAATTTCTAGCCACCATCTATGAAGGCTAACAACACTACCTCGGGTAACTCCTTATCCTTATACTGGCTTTGGTTAACCAGCTGAACAAGTTCGTTATAAGAGTTGCGTACTTGCCCTTCTACAATAATCATGGGCTCATGCAAGGCGTCAATGTACTTCTTGATACCCTCCAGGTCCACAAAGTCAGTCTCAAACTTGCCGTTGGCGAAGTATTTCACTTTTAATTTGGGTAAGCATGGATTTCCCATATCACCTCCGGACACCTGCATGAGCAGACTTCATCGTCTTCTGTTCCGATAATAACTCCTGTTCTTTTGATTGTCAAGCCCGTGAATTGCGTTATAATTGGCTCGACAGGCTTACATGAGCTTGTCGAACTGCATGAGCGGGCGGATTCCTTATCGGCGAGAGGTAATGCTCACTTATCAGCAAATTCGACCACGGTGGCGCCGGCACCACCTTCGCCACTCATGCCGGGACGGAAGGACTTGACCAGGGGGTGCTTGCTCAAAACGCTTCTTACCGTATCCCGTATGATACCGGTGCCACCCCTGCCGTGAACGACCCTCACCTTCGGGAAGCCGGACACAAAGAAATCGTCAAGCTCCCGATTAAGCTTGATTAGGGCTTCATCCACAGTCAGGTGGCGGAGATGTATTTCGGGAGTTGGAGAGAATTCTCCGTCCTGTCTTTTTACCTTTGGCATAAAGTCGCTGACTAGCCGACCAGCTTATCGAACTCCTCTACGGTCACTGCGGGCATGGTGGTAAAGCCGATGCCGGTGAGCTTTGCCAGCCCGACCGAGGCTTCCATAACCTCAGCGACGCCGGGAAAATCGACCACGAAAGCCAGGTCGTAGGGTCCCAGCAGGGCGTACATCGTGTCCACCTTACCCTTACACTTCTTAATGAGTGCCACTCCCTTTTTAGTACGCGCCGCGTTGATGCCCTTGAGCGCCTCCGATGAGTATTTCCCCAGCATCAGGAACTTAGCCATTTCCTACCTCCTTTTTATACGTCGATGACAAACTTCCCGTTCTGGTAAAGAAGTTCTCCATCCGCGCGGATTTCCCCGCCTTGCCGCAGGTCACAAATCATGTCCCAGTGAATGGCAGACTCGTTCTTACTCCCGGTCTCGGGGTAGCCCGCGCCAAGGGCTAGATGGAAACTGCCTCCCGTCTTCTCGTCAAAGAGAATCTGCCGTGTGAAACGGTTGATGGCATCATTGGTGCCGATGGCAAACTCGCCAATATGGCGCGCCCCGGCGTCGGTATCCAGCGTCTTCTGGAGAAAAGCCCCGTTTTTTTCGGCGGTGGCTTTTACCACTTTACCCTTTTCAAACCAGAGACGGACGCCGGTGACCTCTCTACCACTGTAGATAGTCGGGTAAGAGAAATAGACATGACCCTCGGCGCTTGATTCTACCGGCCCGGTATATACCTCGCCGTCGGGCATGTTGTGGTGACCGTCACAGTTGATAAAGGTACGCCCTTCAATCGAGAGGTGGAGTTCGGTCTCGGGAGCCTTGATATACAGCTCTTTCTTGCCCTTTAGCCAGTCAATTATCTTCTGCTGTTTTTCGGAGAAGTGCTTCCAGTAACCCACTGGGTCGCTCATGTCGGGAAGGCAAGCGCCGTAAACGAAATCTTCATATTCGCCGAGTCCCATCTCGGCGTCCTGGGCGAAGGCGTTGGTGGGATAGGGAGCAACGACCCAACGTAGCTCTCCGGTAGCAGAGCGACGCATGAAGGTGCGCATCAGCTCGGAGCGTGCCTGACTGTGGAGTGTGACTTTGGAAGGGTCAACATTTGACAGTGATTTGGTATTGTCATCGGCGAGCACGGCGATGCGCACGTCATAGGTCTCTGTGATAAGCTCGGCGGGTTTATGGATGTATTTGATTTGCTCATCGCTGGCATAGCGGTAGAAGAGTTCCTCGCTCCCGGATAGCGATATCAGAGGGAAGGGATACCCGCCTGCCTGCAACACACTGATGTAAAGAGCCTTAAGCAGAGGCTCGGCAACGGTGCACCCGGTGATATAAACCCGGTCACCTTTGCGCACCGCAACCGAGTAATTGACCAGTAGCTCGGCTAGTTTGTCAACCCTGGGGTCTGGCACTTTTACTCCAATATATCTCTACTGGTCAATCATAGCACAAGAAGTCAGAGTGGGATAGATGCTAAGTCTATCAAAAAGGATGCTTGACTCGCCCTTCGACAGGCTCAGGGTGAGCGGGATAAGAAGCATAAGTCGCTCATGGTGAGCACCTCGAACCATCGCGCAGGAAACATCTGAACCTTTGTGTAATAGGAAAACTGAGAGTTTAGCCTTTTTCTATCTTAGTCCTCATCTTCCAGCGCAGGTCTGGCTTTCTGGCGGCGGTCGCCTCGTCAAGTCGTTTTACCGGGGCGTTATGAGGCGCTGTGCGCAGTATTTCCGGGTTCTCCTCAATCTCACGAGCAATCATCTTCATGGCGGAGATGAAGCTGTCCAGTGTAGCTTTGCTCTCGGTCTCGGTTGGTTCAATCATGATAGCCTCGTCCACAGTGAGCGGGAAATAGATGGTGGGTGGGTGAAAGCCATGGTCAATCAGACGCTTGACTATATCCAGCGTCTTTATTCCCATGGCTCTTTGTTTTCTGCCCGAAAAGACCACTTCGTGGAGACAGAGGCGGTCATAGGGGAGATAGTAGTCCTGTTTCAGGCTTTCCCTGATGTAGTTGGCATTCAGCACCGCATCTCCGCTTATCTCTTTCAGTCCGGAGGCGCCGAGGGAGCGGATGTAGCAGTAGGCTTTAACCATCACGCCAAAGTTGCCGTAGGCGGCACCCAGCCTGCCGATGGTTTTGGGCGGAGCGAGGAAGTCATACGAACTGTCCTTCTTAACCGCTATGGGCGCCGGTAGAAAATCTATCAATTTTGAGTTGACCGAAACCGGCCCTGCCCCGGGCCCCCCGCCGCCATGCGGGGTGCTGAAGGTCTTGTGTAGATTAAGCTGGACGCAATCAAAGCCCAGATCGCCGAACTTGACGCGTCCTATCAGGGAGTTCAGATTAGCTCCATCGCCGGCGAGGAGCCCTCCTCGCCGGTGGACAAGCTCCGCAATCTCGCAGATGCGGGGGTCAAAAAGCCCAAGCGTGGTGGGCATGGTGAGAGTCAAGGCGGCGACCTCATCGGTCATAGCTGATTTCAGGGCGGTTAAGTCCAAATTGCCCTCGCCATCGGAGGGAATTACCCTAATCTCGAATCCCCCCATAGAGGCGGTCGCCGGATTGGTGCCGTGGGAAGAATCGGGCACTAGTATTGTCTTGCGCTTTCTGTCGCCTAGGGTTTTAAAGTAGGCTTTTATCATTAAGATATTAGCCAGCTCCCCCTGCGCCCCCGCCATAGGAGCGAGGCTTGTGCCTGTCATACCCGTTATCTCCGTCAGGTAGTTTTGAAGCTCAAACATGAGTCTGAGCGCTCCCTGGACAGATTTGATTGGTTGATAAGGGTGAACTTCTGCCAGCCCGGGAAGCCGGGCGATGTCCTCGTGCCACTTCGGGTTGTACTTCATGGTGCAGCTGCCCAGGGGATAGAAACCGGTGTCCGCTCCGTAGTTGAGACGGCTCAGGGCGGTGAAGTATCGTATGAGTTCGACCTCGCTTACCTCTGGGAGATTGAGTTCCTTGCGCAGTAGATTCTCGGCAGGCAACTCCGCCGGGGGAACGTCCAGCTCGGGCAAGCTGACTCCAATCTTGCCCGGTGCGCTGATATCGGGGAGCTGATAATGATTTTTCATTTCCCGCCCCCGAAGCTCCCCAGCACATCAACCAGCCGGTCAATCTGGGTTCTGGTGTTAAGTTCGGTGACGCAGAGGAGCATACCTCTTTTCAACTGCTCATTTACCTCCAGCCCGCCGATGATGCCGTTCCGATAAAGCTTCTCGTTAATACGCACAGGGGCTACCGGACAGCTTACCGCGAACTCGTTAAAAAATGGTTTATCGAAGATAAGGGAATAGCCCTTAATTGAGGCGATTTCCTTTGCGGCGTAGTGGGCTTTGTGATAGCAGAGTTCAGCTACCTTGCGGAGCCCCGTTTTACCCAGCGCCGCCAGGTAAACGGCTGAAGCGATGGCGACCAGGGCTTCGCTGGTGCAGATGTTAGATGTAGCTCTCTCCCGTCTGATGTGCTGTTCCCGGGCAGCCAACGTGAGAACGAAACCCGGCTTGTCTTCAAGGTCAACCGTCTTGCCGACCAGTCTCCCTGGCATCTGGCGCAGGTAAGCCGCACGGCAGGCGAAGATACCCAATCCCGGACCGCCGAAAGACATCGGATTACCCAGAGGCTGTCCCTCGGCGACGACAATATCAGCGCCTTCTTCACCTGGAGATTTGAACATGCCCAGGGCAATTGGGTTGGTAATTACGACAAGTAGTGCCCCGCTCCGGTGGGCTAACTCCGAGAACGCTGCCATGTCATCAAAGCAGCCAAAGAAGCTGGGCTGTTGCACGATAAGGCAGGCGGAGTCCGTAGGCAGGGCTTTTGGCTCACTCACAGTTCCCAGCTTAAGGTCGTGACCATTGACGTAAGTGGCGATGACCTCCCGGTAAGAAGGGTTCACCATATCGGACAGGACAACTTTTTCTCTACCAGTGATACGGCAAGCCATAAGCGCTGCTTCGGCAGCGGCGGAGCTACCGTCATACATTCCGGCGTTACTCACCTCCATCCCGGTGAGCTCACAGACGAGGGATTGGTAATCATAGAGCGCCTGGAGAGTCCCCTGGCTTATCTCGGGCTGGTAGGGGGTGTAAGCGGTGTAAAATTCGCTTCTGCCGGTGATGTGGCTGACCACGCTAGGAATAAAGTGGTGATAGAAGCCGCCCCCAAGAAAGCAAGCGTATCTATCCAGACTCGCATTTGAATCTGCCATCCCTTTAAGCTCTGCCTTAAGCTCCATTTCAGAGAGGGGCGTCGGTAGTCTGAATGTAGCTTGGCGGAATTTCTCGGGGACATTCTGAAATAGGGCATCTACCGAGTTAACCCCGATAGCTCGGAGCATAGCTTGCCGGTCAGCATCTGTGTTAGGCAGATAGGGCGAAGGCATCTTCTCCTTACTTCTCCTTGCTAAGAGTGGCGATTAGTTTCTCGTAATCGCCGGAACTCATGAGAGAGTCTAGCTCGCGGGGGTTACTGAGTTCCAATCTTACCAGCCAGCCTTTACCAAAGGGGTCTTCATTGACCAGCTTGGGGTCGGCCTTTGCCTCCTGGTTTACTTCCAGCAGCTTACCGCTCACCGGAGAGAAGAGGTCGGACACCGCCTTAACCGATTCCACCTCGCCCAGTTTTTGGGACTGAGTAAGCACTGCGCCCGGAGCCGGCAGGTCAAGAAAGACGACATCGCCCAGAGCAGATTGGGCGTAATCGGTAATCCCCATCTTGCCCCGGTTTCCGTTCTCAAGAAAGAACCACTCATGCTCTTTGGTGAACTTATAATCCTTCAGGTTCATCTTTGCTTCTCCCTCGAACAATGCCCTGCTGTCTCCCCTAAAACAAACGAGGGACAGCCAATCTTCTGGTTGTCCCCTGTCCTTTTACCTGGGAAATCACCCAACCCGGGCTTACTCCCTTCGGTGCTTCGTTTATGAAGCTCTCCAGAGGTCTAGCCTTCGGCAGTCCTTTTGCCTGAGAGTTTCAAAGAATGTTATTTCTTCTTGCCCCTTCGGCTCCCCCTCGGGTATCTCCTGCCGTAGCCTATCTAATCTAGCTTTACCACACTTCTCAGGGCTTGTCAATGGTCAGACTTCTCATCAACTCATCGGTCAAGAGCTTCGCCTTTTTTTCGGGCAAGCAATACTTCATGGTGAGGAACTTCTGTCTGAATTTTGCAACTTCGCTGCTCATATCTTTATCGTGAAGGACGACTTCAGCCATTAGCTCTGCCAGCTTCTCAAAATCCCGTTCTTTCATACCGAAACGAGTCATCTCCTGAACCCCCGTCCGGAGACCGCTTGAGGCGGTGAAGCCCTCATCATCGGGGAGCGCCTGAAAATTCAGGATGATGTTGCTTTTCTCCAGCCTCGACGCCATCTCGATGCCCTTAGCGTAACTTACCCTGATTAGCACCTGGTGTGTTTCGGTGTAGCCGAGAGAGGGATTACCCTGGACATCCAGACCCACGCTTTTTAGTGCCCGGGCAAAAGCTTTTGCATTCGCCAGCGTCTGTATCTGGTAGTCTCTACCATAGGTGTTCATCTCGTAGGTCGCCATAAGCAGTCCCAGCAGAGTGCCCAGATGGTGGTTGCTCAGACTGCCGGGGAAAGTGCGCCTCACGATGCTCTCCCACAGCTCGGCGTATGCCGATGAACTGTCCATGCTTGAGGCGATGAGACCACGCTGGGTGCCGAAAAATGTTTTGTGTGTCGATGCGGTGAGCAGGTCGGCGCCCTCTTTGAGAGGCTCCTGGAAGTAGCTGCCGAGAAGCCCGAAAACGTGGGCGGTGTCATACATGATTATCGGTTTGGGCTTAAATTGGGCAACCATCTGAGCAATGGCTTTCACCGGCTCCCGATAGAGCATCATGCTTTTCCCCAGAATAATTAGTTCGGGCTTATATTGTTCTACGAGTTCACTGAGCTTGACCAGGTCTATCTGGTAAGGGTCTTCGGCTAATGGCGGGAAGTTAACGACCGACCATCTCTCGGTGACGGGGTCTTTAGATACGTAGTCCCTTAATGCACCCATGGGCTGGGCACTCAGATGCCCGCCCCGACCGAGGTGGTGGTTGAAGACGTTCCTGAGCCGTCTTGGTTCAACACGTCTGTCGACGCTATTCAGATAGTCCAAAAGCCCGCTAAAGACAATAGCATTTGCCATCATCCCGCTTATCGGCCTCACATCTACCTCGGTACAGCCAATAAAATCCTTCAGCCTCCGGATAAGCTCGGCTTCAACCCCCGCGATGAATTCGGTCCCCTGATAATAGTAGACTTCGGCATCACCCAGAGCCTCCATCTTACGGTGCTCGGCGTAGCGCCCCATCGGGTCGGCAATGGTGAGCAGTCTCACCAGTAGCGACGGCGTCTGTTCCGACGGGATGAGATTAAAAGCCCGTCTCTGCCGCCATCCGGTATTCTCAGTGGTCTTCTTTATCAGGTCTTGTGCCCAATCTTCCATGATGTCTCCTTTTCTGGTCTTAGCTGACTGGTCTGGCGTAGGGTGGGGCTTCCCGGCTGATGAAGCGCCTCACCACCGTCCCCTCCACCCTCTTATCTCTAATCAGAACACTGACCCTTTGCCCTTCCCTGAGGTCACTGTCAAGGTAGGCAAGGGCAATGGCGCGTGTGCTGGACTTTCCCCCTGGTTTAGTGTTCATGCCTTCTCCCTTAAACTCCCAATAGGGAACGGCGGTGCCGCTGGTGATGTACCCCACAGGTCTCTCCCCGATATATACCGGATAACCCGCCCGGGCGATACCGTCTTTTATCATAAGGGGCATAATCGAGCGCGGCACCGCTAGCCCTGTCCCCTCTTTTTTTAGAAGTCCTTCCTGCCTGACTTTTACCTCTTCAAATTGCCCTGAAAGTTTTTCCCGGCCGATGAAATCCCCCTTGACCTCGGCAAAACTAACCGCAATTCTGGCTGCCGTGAGGGCGAATATGGGAATCTCCCTGCCTTCGGCGTCCAAGCCCAGCTCGTGCCCGTAGAGAGGTAGCCCCGCTTCCAATCTCAGGGTATCCCTTGCCCCCAAGCCAACGGGGACAAGCCCCAGTTCCCTACCGCAATCAAGAAGTCTCTGATAAATGGGAACGACCTGACCGGCAGGAATCAGAATTTCAAAACCGATTGCCTCGCCAGTATAGCCGGTTCTGGCGATAGTTGTCTTAGCGCCGGTTACATCAATGGTGACAAAATGGTTTCTTACTGGCTCGGGGATTTTCCTGGTGTCCTCAAGACACCTGCCCAGGATAGCCTTGGCCTCTGGCCCTTGTAAGGAGAGCATGGCGAGCTCCCGGGTCTTATCTTCTATGCTGAATCCAGCGAACTTGATCTGATGCAGTTTAAACCAAGCCCAGTCCTTTTCTGTGTTAGCGGCATTGACCACCAACAGATAATCGTTCTCCTCCAAACAGTAGAGGTAGGCGTCATCAACTGCTCCGCCCGTTTCATCAGGTATAATGGTGTACTGGGCTTCTCCCGGTTTCAGTGCGGCGGCGTTGTTGGTCAAGACATACTGAAGAAAGGGCAATACACCTTTTCCGCTGAGGTGGAACCGTCCCATGTGGGAGATATCAAAGAGTCCGCCGTGCTTCCTGGTGGCAAGATGCTCGGCGATTATCCCGGTGGGAAAGTTGAGGGGCATCTCCCAGCCACCGAACTCAACCATCTTCGCCCCGAGTCTCAGGTGCTCCTGATATAAAGGGGTGTGTTTCATATCGGATATTATATGATTTCTAGCCCGAAAGTTGCTCTAAATTTAGCGTTTCATTATGTGATATTCTGTAATCGTTCTGTAATTGTCGGGCTTGACACGTGAGTCCAGACTCCTCTCACCGGATTCCCCTCTTTTGCAGGGATACCAGTTTCGTAGAGTAAAATTGCCTAGGCACCCAGGCTCTTTGACTTGTTATAAGCCGCTAGGATAGCTTCGTAGACGATCTCGGTGAAGCCGCCTTTTTCAAACCGAGCAAGGGCTTCGGCGGTGGTACCGCCAGGCGAGGTGACCATGCGCCTTAGCTCAGCGAGGGTCTTATCGGACTTCTCGGCAAAACGTGCCGAGCCGAGAACTGTCTGAAAGACAAGCGCCTTCGCCGTATCCGGGGCCAGCCCGATACGCTCCGCCGCCATAAGCAGTGCCTCCATGAAGAGAAAAACATAGGCAGGACCGCTCCCGCTCACCGCCGTCGCCATATCCAGTAGAGCCTCATTGGTGACATAAATCTCTTTACCCATGACTCCCAGAATCGCTCTGGCTTTATCTTTCTGCTCAGCAATTACCTCGGCTGTAGTCACCCACATGGTGATGCCCTCGCCAATCTGGGCGGGGGTGTTGGGCATGGAGCGCACGATGCGGTTATGGTTTAATCCCTGTCTTAAAGTCTTAAGCCTTGCCCCGGCGATGATAGACAGGACAAGCTGTTCTGGCTTAAAACAGTTCTTCATACTCGCTGCAACCTCGGTAAGATTCTGCGGCTTGATTGCCAGAAGCACGACCTCGCTGCCGGGGACCGCATCGGCGTTACTTATGGTGACTCTTATGCCGTATTTTTTCTTGAGGCTATCAAGTCGCTCTTTACTGATGTCGCTCAGGCTAATTTCTTCCTGCCTGGCAAGCCCTCGGCTCAGGACAGCGGAGAGTATAGCTTCCCCCATATTGCCCCCGCCGATGAACGCAATTCTCATGGGACTTCCTTTCTAGCGCACTACCAGATTGACCAGACGCCCCGGCACATAGACCGTGTTGACGAGCGTCTTGCCTTCGAGATAGGCTTTGACTTTGTCGCTGGATAAAGTTACCTTTCTGGCTTCTTCTTCGCTAATTCCTGCGGGAACGCTGATGCGGTCACGAACTTTGCCGTTCACCTGGACGACCAGAGTGATTTCTTCTTCTTTCACCAGATCTTCGTCCCACTCAGGCCACTTTTGATTGTGGACAGAATAGTCATGTCCGGTTTCCTGCCAGAGCTCCTCGGCAAGATGGGGTGCTGTCGGCGCTAGAAGCAATATTAGCGTTTCGATTGATTTGTCCCACTCAGATCTGGTGACTACTCCACTGTTCTTAATGTCGTCAAGGAAGTTGGTGAACTCCATAAGGGCGGCAATCATAGTGTTGAAGTGGAGCTTCTCCAGGTCATCGGTCACCTTGCGGATGGTTTGGTGGGTAAGGCGCTCCAGTTCCCTTTTGCCGGTTGAATTCCCAGAGGGCTTTTCCTGATATTCTGCGAGGACAAGATTCCATACCCGGTTGAGCCAGCGGCTGGTGCCGCTGATGCCCGAGTCATCCCATTCCCCGCCCTGCTCCCAGGGGCCCAGGAACATTAGGTAGGTGCGCATGGTGTCGGCACCGAGTTCATTAACGTATTCATCGGGGTTGATGACGTTGCCGCGGGACTTGCTCATCTTGTGGTGCTGGGAGATGATGGTGCCCTGGTTAAAGAGCTTGGTGAAAGGCTCGCCGAAGTTTATCAACCCCATGTCCCTGAGAGCCTTGGTGAAGAAGCGGGCATAGAAAAGATGCATCACGGCGTGCTCGGCGCCGCCGGTATAGATGTCCACCGGCAGCCAGTATCTTACCGCCTCCGGGGCGAAAGCGCCTTTGTCATAGTGAGGGCTGGCGTAGCGCAGGAAGTACCACGAGGAGCACATGAAGGTATCCATAGTATCGGTCTCACGCCTGGCTCTACCGCCGCACTTAGGACAGGGGGTATTGACGAATTTCTCATTGTATTTTAAAGGCGACTCGCCGGTCGGCTTGAACTCGGCGTCCTCTGGGAGGAGCACCGGCAGGTCTTTCTCCGGGACTGGGACAATGCCACACTTTTCGCAGTAGATGATGGGGATAGGAGCGCCCCAGTACCTCTGGCGCGAGATTAGCCAGTCCCTCAGCTTGTAGCTCACCGCGTGCTTTCCCCAGCCTTGTTTTTCAAGATATATGGTTACCGCCTCGATGCCCTCGGTGGAGGGAATACCATTGAACTGTGCCGAGTTGACCATTACGCCTGGTTCAATGTATGCACTCTCAAGGACTGCCCCCTTCCAGTCAGGTGGGGCGATAACCACTTTTATGGGGAGCCCGTATTTTTTGGCGAAGATAAAGTCCCTCTCATCGTGGGCGGGGACACCCATGACCGCGCCGGTGCCGTAGCTCAGGAGGACGTAGTCGGCAATCCAGATGGGCACCTTTTCACCGGTAAGGTGGTTCAAGGCGTAAGCGCCACAAAAGATTCCGTCCTTTTCCTTCTCAGTAGAGAGCCTCTCCCTCTCGCTCTTGCGACGCGCCTCTTCAATGTAGGCTTGAACTGCGGCTTTTCTATCGGGAGTGGTGATTTCCTGGACGAGCGGGTGCTCTGGCGCCAGCACCATAAAGGTGACACCAAAGACGGTGTCAGGGCGAGTGGTGAAGACCCTTATCTCCTTCCGAGATGCAGCGGGAAAGTCAAGCTGGAAGGAAATCTCTGTCCCGTAGCTCTTGCCCACCCAGTTGTGCTGCATGAGCTTGATTCTCTCGGGCCAGTCCAATCCCTCGTGCTGCATCAGCTCATCGGCGTATCTGGTGATGCGGAAGAACCATTGCTCAAGATTTCTCCGGGTGACCGGGGTCTCGCACCTCTCGCAGACCGCCCCCTCACCAATAACCTGCTCGTTTGCCAGTACCGTCTGACACTGGGGACACCAGTTGACCGGCGCCAGTGCCCGGTAGGCAAGTCCGGCGTGATAGAGCTTCAGGAAAAACCACTGCGTCCAGCGATAATATTCTGGCAGGCAGGTGATGACCTCCCGGCTCCAGTCATGAATCGCGCCCATGCTCTTTAGCTGGCGGCGCATGTTTTCGATGTTAGACATCGTCCACTTATAGGGATGGATACCGCGTTTGATGGCGGCGTTTTCGGCGGGAAGCCCGAATGAATCAAAGCCCATGGGGTGAAGGACATTAAAGCCCTGCATCCTCTTGAAACGTGCTCTGACATCCGCCGGCGCCATGGCGTACCAGTGCCCGATGTGCAGGTCACCGGAGGTATAAGGAAACATGGTGAGAGCGTAGTATTTAGGCCTGGCAGGTTCTTCAGTGACCATGTAGAGCTTATCCTCCGCCCATTTCGCCTGCCACTTCTTTTCGATTTCTTTCGGGTTGTATTTAGCTATCATCTTTATCCTTTGTTTACGAGTGTTCAGAGGCTAATTTTAGCCTAATTGAACGGGACAAGCAACCTGAGGTTGCGAGAGGATAGTTGTCATCGCGAGCGAAGCGAATCAATCCGTTCCCTTCACATCGATGCGAGTTTACGGATTGCTTCGGGCTAAAGCCCTCGCAATGACAATCAGATTTTCAACATTACATTGCCTTCGGGTTGAAAGACAGAGTTTGCCGTCTTCAGCGCAAAAACGCACGGCTCCAATCTCTGTGGGGATGTCGTCTGGCTTGCTTCGTGAGGTTTAGCGGAGGATTTCTATACAGTGAAAAGCCTCGGCGAGTTCAAATTTCGAACCGTCAGCCATCTCCCTCGCCCGCTGTCTCAGCCTCTCTATCATCTCTGGTGAAAGGGTCTTCCCAAGCTGGCTCTTATGGCAGGCGAGCGCTGCCAGCTTCCTCTCAAAGACAGCGGTGATGTCCATGCGATAGTTCACGTCCTCGGTGCCCCAGAGAAGCACCTGTTTGACCTTGTGGGGCATGATGCCTTCTTTAACCAGGCCGGGATAGGCATGGTAGTCCCTGGCGTAGGGGAAAATGGCATCCAGCGTAACCCGCCCGGTGATGCGGTGGTCGCGGTGCCAGAGATAGCGCCGGTAAGGGTCGGGGGCGAGCACAGTTTCCGGTTTATAGAGACGAATACAGCGGACAATCTCCTTACGGAACTCGGGAGTATCCTCGAGGCTCTGGTCGGGGTGGCGCAGAAAGACGACCTCCCTTACCCCGATAACCTTTGCCGCTGCCAGTTGTTCTTTTTCTCTTATCCTTGCCATTTCCTCAGGCTTGACACAGGGGTCGCTCGTGCCCTTGTCGCCGCTGGTCGGGACAACGTAGACGATGCTCTTACCCTCCTTGTGCCAGCGGATAAGGCTCCCTGCCGCGCCGAACTCGGCATCATCAGGATGCGGGGTCACCACCAGAATCTGGGCTGGTTCTTTCTCCATGAATTTGTTAATCCTCCCCCAAATAGCCTACAATGAAATCAGGCTATAACCTGAATATTATAGTCCAAAGGCAGAGGAAATGGGTAATGCCGGTTACTCGGTAAGAAACTATCAGTCGGCTGACTTTGCCCGCCTTATCAAACTTATCCGTGAGGTGGAAGCGCTGGAGCCGTCAGGACGAGATGTCTCATTCGAGGAAAATCTCGACCTGCCGGGACATCAGGCGGAGAAGAATCTGTTTCTAGTCGAGACATCTGGCGAGGTAGTCGGCTATCTGGACATACTTCCGGAGCTAGAAATCGGGAGGCTGGTTCTGGATGCACTGATTCATCCCGCGCACCTCCGGCGGGGACTATTCTCAATTCTACTTGACAGGGCGTCTGTGCGAGGTGGGGAGCTGAGAGCAAAAGTGGCTCATTTCAGGATAGATGAGACAAACGAAGTAGCCCAAACCATCTTGTTAAAGCGGGGATTCAGAGCAGTACGCCGCTTTCTTGAGCTGAACCTTGAACTTTCCGATTATCTACCTCAGCCCGATGTCCCTACGACACTGTTACTCCGTCCCTTGGAGTTAGTTGACATAACGGCGCTCTGTCAGCTTCAGAACGAGTGCTTCAGCGGCACCTGGGGATTCAACCCGAACACTGACGAAGAGATAGACTATCGACTGGGTTTGAGTTCTGCTTCTACTGCTGATGTGATTTTAGCCTGTGCCGGAGGTAGGCCAGCGGGCTACTGCTGGACGAAGAGAACCGGGGGTGGGAAAGGACAGATATTTATGCTCGGGGTCCATCCGAGTTACCGGGGGAGAGGTCTGGGAAGAGAGCTTCTCCTCGCCGGAATCAGCCGTCTCAAGAATAGAGGGCTGACACGTGTCGACCTTAGCGTGGATGGCGAGAACAGGGTAGCTCTTTCACTCTACGAAAGTCTGGGTTTTTGCCAGAAGAGTGTTAGTATCTGGTACGAGAGAGAAATATCTTACAAAGCCTGAGCCGGGCAAGCGTCAAGCGTTTTCAGGCACTCCCGCTCAATCTCTAGGGCAATGTTAGCCCAGTCAAAGCGCTCAACCGTCTGACGGATGAAGCGTGGTGGTACGGAGGGCGTTTGAGTTAGTGTTAAGACGATTTTGTCTGCCAGGTCGTCGGGGGTACCCTTTTCGGCGATGTAGCCTGTGACTTGGTGTTGAACGATATGCCTCAGGTCACCGACATCTGTAGCTACAATCGGCGTGCCACAAGCGAGGGATTCCAGGGCTACCAGACCAAAGCTTTCATAGTAAGAGGGCACTGCAGTTACATCAGCCGCGCTGTAGTAGAGGGGCAGGTTTTCCCGGCTCACCACACCCAGGAAGAGGACTGTTTCCCGAAGCCCTAGCTCCAGCGCCAGTTGCTTGAGGCGTGCCATCTCCGGCTCGTTTTGTTCATCACCCCCGATGATGAGTAGCTTTAAGGGCATGCTATTCTTAAGCAAATTTACTGCCCGGAGTAGACGCTCGATACCTTTCAGCCTTTCAATTCTTCCTACAAAGAGTATTACCTTGTCTCCGTCAAGCCCCAGGTGAATACGGGCGGTTTCCTTGCCTAATGGCTGGAACAACTTGAGATTCACCCCACAGGGGATAACGCTTATGTTATCAGGACAAGCCCCATAATAACTGATAAGGTTACCTTTTTCTCTCTCGGTAGGCACGATGACCCGGTCACAGCTCTGGGCGAGGTGCCTTTCGGAACTGAGCCTCAGTTCCGGCTCGTTTTCTCCGAGCATATTTTTTACCGCCGCCAGGGTATGGAACATTATAAGGTGAGGGATATGCCACAACTCCTGCGCCAACTCACCTGCAAGCCCGGAGAGCCAGTAGTGGCTGAAGATGATGTCATACTGGAGCTCGTTGGTCTTGCGGAAAGCCTCCAGCCTGGCGGTAAACTCCGGGAGAAGGGGATGGAGAACTAGCTTGTCCAGGTACCCTCTTCGTCCCGCTCTAAGATGAATGAGCCGGGTGTTTGTCCCGAGCCTGATGGCTCTGTCTTCCTGGGCATCGTGGATGCGGGTAAAGACGTCGACCTTATGTCCCAGCCTGCCCAGCTCGGAAGCCACCCGACGGATGTAGATGCTCATCCCGCCGGTATCGCCAGTGCCGACGCGCCCCAGCGGACAGCTGTGCACGCTGAGCATCGCAATATTGAGTGGTCTCCTGTCCAACTCATCTACTCCTAGTTGCCTACCCATTGAAAGGTGGATAAGCGCCGTTTCGCCGGTAAATGAATTTTAGTGGAAGTGGCGTCTGCTTGTAAATGATGATTGATTCCTCGGCTACGAAGCTGTTTTAATCTTAATCAGCGAAAGAGGCAAAAGCCATGATTTGCCGAGTATTTTATTGACGATGGTCGTCCGCCTTAAGGGCACATTCAGGGAATACTTGCTTTCACGGGTAACAATCTCCAGCTCTCCCTCTGTTTCTATCGTCTTACGACAGCAGTCGACATAACAGTTTCCGGGAACGAAGGTGATTGACTTTACTTCGTCTTTATCAACAACGAAGTTTCTCTTGTTTAGCGAGAGTATTGCCTCAGTTGTCTTGCCCACCAGTTTCTCACTTGGCAGAGCCGGTGTTTTATCTCCCTCTTCCGGTGTCAATACAAAAATCATCCGTTTTGTCGTGACCACGATGTCAAAATAGCCTTTGCGGAAACCCTTTCTCCGGTAAACACTGGGGATGACGCCTAAAAGAAGCTCCTCTTGAGTTTCGGCTTCCGCGGGAGACACTTGGTTCACTTTTCCCTGAGCCATGTTAGTTCCTTCCCTCTGGCACCGAGATAACCTTGATTTTTATCCAGATACTATTATGATACCACACTTAGCTAAATTTGAGAGTTAGGGACAAAGAAATGGCTTACAGGCTTATCTTGAGATGGTATATGGGGACTTCACTGCCGCCCAGCTGGTATTTGTAAGTCTCACTGCCTTTCAGAAAATTTAAGATTTTTTCCCCTTTCTCGATGCTGTCCCGGATATAAAGTGCTTTTGCCAGGATACCTGGACTCAGGTGGTTGTAAGCGGGCTCATAAGCGCTGTTGTATAGATAGATGGTATCGTGGTAATCAAAACACATGACCATGGAAATAGTCTTATCTGCCAGTTTCAGACTACCAAATCTCATCAGATTGAATCGAGCCAGATTGTGGGTGAGAGTATGGAAGAACCGGCTCATCTTCTCGGTCATAAAAGCGGCTTTCTTTCCCTTGCTAGTTGAAAAAAGGCGAAGAAACTCGGGGAGAACGGTGTTTATAGCAGATTCATCCTGAGCAATCTGGTAGCTAATGCTGTCTGCCGTTTCAAGTCTTCTAAACTTCCGCCTGAGTTCATGCCGGGACTTGCCATCGAGCATTTTAAGATAATCTTCCCAGGTTTGGGGTAAAGCCATTTCCAGGGAGAGGTCCTCCTGTTCCTGGTTTACAAGGTAGCCGTGCTGGCGTGCCTCTTGAAGTAAACTTGACATAATTCTTGAGTCCCCCCGGACCGGATTGATGTCCAGTTCACTAATTCCCTTGCGTTTCAGGTTGTCCAAGAGTGCGCTGAAAAACTCCTCTTCGTTTCCCTCCACAGTAATAAAGTCAAGGTAGTCACAGACATCGGGACTGCCGATGAGAGAGATGGTCTCACCGTGTATCTGTAGCGGGGCAATGCCGAGAAGCGTACTGTCCTGCCAGATGCTTGCGAGGTATAGGCGGGATTCGCCGAACACCTGCCACCAGCTCTCAAGGTAGGGCGGGGTAACGAAAATTGATGGGAATGAAAGTCTATATTCCTGTCTCATCCAGTAGGCGGTGATACCATTGAAGTCCTCTTCTCTAACGGTGTAGGTCATATTCCAATCTATCAATCATCGGATTACAGAACAGCGGCTTGAAAGTGACGAGTAGGGCATGAATTACAGACTCAGCGTTTTAGCCTTTACTGATATTCCGGATTAACCCAGAGACGTTCTTTTTGACCAGAGCCAAGTCCTGCTGGTTGGGGCGTCCCCTGATGTCGCCCAGCCTACCTCGGGTGCTGTTATCCTCGCGGTTATGGAACTCTCCTACGGTATACCATTCTCCAACAACCTCAAAGCCGAGGTGTTCAAGGAACTGTCCCAGATACTTCACGACAGGTATGGCTTCATTGACCCCAGTGTGTGGCCCCGAATAAGTGCAGAAGACAACCGCTCTCTTGCCCGGGCGCTTGGGCGCGCCCAGTTTTATATCGCCACGCTCGCTATAAAAGCGCATCTTCTCCTTGACGAAGCGGATGACGGGCTCGGGGGGAAGAAACTGGTAGGGCGGTGCCCCGAGGAAAACGAGGTCGTAGGCATATAGGTCTTCCTTATCCGCGTCGGCAACTTTTAACAGGGTAATGGCTACATTCTCCTGCCCCAAGCTCTCTTGGATGGTTTCTGCCACCTTCTCGGTATTACCGGTAGCTGACCAGTAGATGATAAGTGACCTGAGGGGCGAACCCTTGTTTTTTCTTTTAGAGCTTGGCATTCCTGTTATCTCCTGTCCGCCCCCTGGATGGCTCTGGCATCAAAATTGAAGCTAGAGGCCGGGGCGCCCATCACCATAGGGCTGGGCACGGGTTTCTCACCCTTGATACTCTTGATGAAGTCGAATGCCTTCTCCAGACATGTTGCCGTCCCTTCAATCACCAGTACCACGCTGCCCTCGGAGCCGCCGATACCGCCCGAAGCTACATGGGTGGCATTCACACCGAAGAGCAGAGACAGTGCCTGTATCTCAGTGACAACCTTGGCGTTAATGAGTGGTATCAGTGAACAGGGGCTCCCAGTACTGTACTTGTAGTTGTAAACACCGCACTTCCTCACTGCGGCGGCAACCGACGGGACCATCTTTTCCAGCCCGACCGGAACGATGAGATTGGCACCTCTTGCCGTGAGCGGCATCATGGCATAGCCTATCGTTCCCGCTTCGGGGTTGGCGGCAAGAACCGCGGCTTCGCCACTGGCGTCGATGGCGCTGGCACCCTTGAGAAAAACATCGTTCCGGGTGAATTGCAGGATAACCTCCTGGGGCTTGGCATTCCAGAGTTCGCCATCCTTCAGAACGAAGTCGTAGCCACCACCACGGCGCAGATTTACCTTGAGTTCACCGTTGGTGATGATGCCGCGGCTGTACTCCGCCTTGTTTTCGATGACTGAACCAAGGAGCTCCTCGGTGACAAAAGTATTGGTAGTACCGCGACCAATGATGATGACACCCTCTTTAAGCGCCCTTTTTATCTCCGGGAGAACGGTAATGCCTCTGGCGATGATGCGCTTGGATTCTGCCGGAGTCAGACTTACCATCGCCGCCACCTGTTTACCGTCGGTTAGCGGTGGGGGACACTGATAGAACATGACTTACTCCTCTCTAAATAATCAGGCTTCTGTCGGGGAAATGACCGCTTATCAGCTTCAGAGCACCTACCCGACCGTAGTTGCCCAGGATTACCCCGCTCTGCGCGACCACGCCACTCCCGATGCTACAGCCCTCGCCGAGCATCGCCCCAATCTTAACTCTATGGTGTTCATCGTCCACTTTGACCTCAGTCTCGTCGACCACTGCCGTGAAACGGCTTTTTATCTCGCTACCCTTGTCAATAACTGAGTCCTGAATGATAGTGCCGGAGCCAATTCTGACGTCGCTAGCGATAACGCTATTGTCAATATGGCAGAAGGGCTTGATAGAGACGTTATTACCCACACTGGTTGAGGGCGAGATTACCACATTGGGTCCGATTTCACAGTTCTCCCCGATGACGACAGGCCCGGAAATAATAGTGTTGGGGTGTATCACAGAGTTGTGCCCGATAACCACTGGTGGTTTGATGACGACGTTTTTCTCCAGTGTGCCGCCGATATTACCGCTCAGGCGACTCAGGATGGCACTATTAAGCCCCAGCAAATCCCAGGGATAGACAATATCCAGCCAGGTGCCCATGGTTTCCACCGCCCTTAACGGGCTTCCCTCTTTAATCATCCGGTTCAGTCCATCGGGAATATCAAGTTCGCTGCCAATGAACTCGAAAATCTTCTGGGTGAAGGCATAGATGCCGGTGCTAACCAGGTTGCTCTCTGCCTCCTTCGGTTTTTCGATAATTTCCCTGACTCGCCCTACTTGCAGGGTGACAACGCCATAGCGTCCAGGATTTTCGGACTTTTTTACCAGAACCGCCGGAGGCTTGGCCTTAATGAACCTACTGATTGTCTCGGCGGTAATCAGGTTATCCCCAGATAGTACCAGAAACTCGTCCTCGGTTATGGGTTTAGCCTGTAAGAGGGCATGGGCGGTACCGAGTTGTTTCTCCTGTGTGACGTAGGTCAATCTGGCACCGTAGTCTTCACCCGAGCCGAAGTAGTCCAGAATCTGCTCCCTCTGGTAGCCCACGATTAGAACGATGTTGCGGATGCCATTTCGGGTGAGAGCTTCGATGACATAACCAAGGATTGGTTTCCCGGCGACGGAGAGCATCACCTTGGGCTTGCTTACGGTAAATGGTCTCAGTCTCTTGCCTTCACCCGCCGCCAGGATTATTGCCTGTTTCATAAGTTCTCCTTATAGTATCATTGAATTGGGCGCGATGACCCCCGAGACAACTGCCCCCGGACCGATGAAGGTGCCGTTACCAATAACGCTACCGCAATCGATTGAAGCGTTTATCCCTGTTTTGACTCCATCTCCGATTATCGCGCCTAGCTTTCGTCTTTTGGTCGCCAGTCCACCGACCCTAATCTCCGCCTCATCCAGCCTAAGATTAGCAAGCTTGGTGCCGGCACCCAGGTTAACATTCTCACCGATAACGCTGTCACCGACGTAGTTCAGGTGCGGGACATTAGTCTTAGCCATGATAATTGAGTTTTTGACCTCACACGAGGCGCCGATATGGCAGCTGTTGCCGATTGAGGTGGCGGGGCGGATGTAGCAGTTGGGTCCGATTTCACAGTCCTCACCGATGACCACCGGCCCAATGATGTAGGTGCCAGACCTTATCTGAGTTCCCTTGCCGATAGCAACCGGCTCTATGATGCTTACCCCAGCTTCTATCTTCCCCAGTTTCTCCGGCTTGAGTTCGTTAAGCAGGGCTTCGTTAGCTGTAAGTAAATCCCAGGGGTAGCTCAGGTCTAGCCAGTAGCTGGCTTTTCGGTAGGTAACCGGGGTACCCTCATCTATCATGATTTGTATGGAGTCGGTAAGCTCATACTCGCCGCGCGGCGAAGGAGACGTTTTGTTAATTGCCTCCAGAATGTCGGGGGTGAAGAGATAAAGGCCGGCGTTAGCAAGGTGCGAAGGAGGTTTAGCTACCTTTTCGTAAATCCTCGTTACCTTATTCCCCTGAACCGTGACCACTCCCAGCCCGCTGGCATCAACCACCTCATAAAGGGTCATGGTGTTGGTTCTTTTCCGGCTGAGGCTTCGGATATCGTCATAGTGAATAACAGCATCCCCGTTCATCATCAGGAAGTTAGCTTTGGCATCCCTTACCGCTTTCAGGGCGTCAGCCGTGCCCAGTTGCCGGTACTGGGTTAGATAGTCAATATTGATGCCCCATTTTTCACCACTTTTGAAGTAACCTCTTATCGCCTCATCGTGATAGCCGACAACGAAGATAAATTCTTTCACCCCCGCTTTAATCGCCTGAAGCACAAGGTGCTCAATAATCGGCTTTCCCGCCACCGGGAGCATGACCTTGGGGCGGATGCAGGTCAAGGGGCGCATCCTTGAGCCTTCGCCAGCAGCTAGAATAATGGCTTTCAAGATATTTAGCCTCGTAAAGACTGAGCCAAGAACATTTAATCCAGTAAGCTTAAAGCCAATTTTAGGTGATTAGACTCAGGGTGTCAATCCAGGTTTCTTGACACCTCGTTCCTGAAAAGGTAGCATAGACTTAGATACCTAGGAGGTAAATGGATGGTAACCGAGATTACCGATAAGACCTTTGAAGATGAGGTTATCAAATCAAACCTGCCGGTACTGGTGGACTTGTGGGCGCCGTGGTGTGGCCCCTGTCGCATGGTGGCTCCGGTGGTTGAGAAGCTCTCTTCGGAATACGACGGCAAAGTCAAGTTCTGTAAACTCAATGTTGATGATAGCCCTGAGACACCAGGGAAATACCATGTGATGTCTATCCCCACCCTCATGTTTTTCAAGGGGGGCAAGGTGGTTGACACCGTAATTGGCGCTGTTCCCGAGCGAGCGCTCAAACCCAAGCTAGACAGCCTTCTGTAAGCGTCTCTTTTAAGCCAATGTCCACCCAGAGCTTTGACGCCGTCGCCGAGAAGTATGACCGCTGGTACAAGTCTCCCGAGGGCAGATATATTGACACCAGAGAGAATGAACTCTTCTTAAGGCTGGTGAAGCCTAGGGCGGGCGAGAGCCTGATTGAGGTTGGTTGCGGCACCGGGCATAATCTGGTTTTCTTTCAGAAACTCGGATTCAAAGTCTCAGGTGTTGAGCCCTGCCAGCCTATGCTTCAGGTGGCGGCAAAACAGTGCGCCCCAGACGCCAATCTCTGCTGCGGAGAGGCGGGACATCTTGAGTTCCCAGATGGCTCTTTTGATATTGCCGTCATCATCACCGCGCTGGAATTCATGGCTGACCCGGTCTCAGCCTTAAAAGAGACTTTCCGTGTCTCCCGTAGCAGGGTATACCTTGGCGTATTAAACCAACTCTCTTTTATAGGGCTGAGCCGCCGCGTCAAAGCATGCTTTTTCCGAAAAAGCATCTACTGCCAGGCACATTTCTACACCATCTGGGAGTTAAAGAGGCTCATCAAAAAGATAATCCCGGAAGCGGAGATAAGTTGGGGTAGTGTGCTCCTTTTCCCTTTCGGCTGGCATCGCTTCTTTAAATGGCTGGATGAATGCTTCTCCCTCAGGCAGAACCCTTTCGGCGCTTTTCTGGGGATTTGTGTTACCAAAGCCAAGCCGAAATAATCGCCACTATGCGATTGGGGCTGATGTTCCTGCCGCCCTGTCTCTTAAATGGGAGACATCGTTGAGCAGAGTCAGCACCGCGCCCTGTGGGTAAGTCTCCAGAATACTGAGTGAGGCAAGGTCGCACCTTAGCTGCCAGCGCAGGTCGAGGTTCAGACCGAGTAGCTCACAGATGAGAGTGCGCAGCACCCCGCTGTGCGCCACAATAAGAATGCTTTCTTCGGAAGTGTGTTTCTCCAGCCTTTTCAAGAAGCCGGTAACCCGGTTGTTGAAGGTACTACGGCTTTCGCCGCCGGGGTATTCGAGTTCCTGACTGCGGGCAAGCCATAATCTGGCTATCTCGGGATACTGCTTACTTATCTCCTCGAAAGTAAGACCTTCCAATTTGCCGAAGTTGACCTCAGCCAGCTCGGGGCAGGTCATTATCTTCAGCTTTCGTCCCTCGGTAATTATCTCGGCGGTCAGTCTCGCCCTGACCAGATTGCTGGCATAAACGGCGTCAACTCTTTCTGTCCGAAGCCGCTCGCGTAGTTTCTCCGCCTGACTGACGCCTAAGGGGCTCAGGTTGATGTTGCTTTTCCCCCAGTAGCGCTGGGCGGAGTTAAGCTCAGTCTCGCCGTGTCTTGCCATGAGTAACCGGGACAAAGCACCTCTTCTTCATTGAACGTTTGATGGCTTAGATTATAAACGAAAAAGCCATTCCGCACCACTATCACTTCTGTCATGGGAAAGGGGTAAGTCCACCGCTCACTCTGAACTGTCGAAGGGTGAGCGATATCGGATACTTCTCTTTACTGACTTATGCAACGAGTCGCTACTTGAAAAGCTCGGGGTGAATCGCCCGGGCGATGATTTTGAGACCCTGGGTGATGCGAGGCCCGCTTCTCACCACCGGGTCGGCTTCGACAACGCGGATGTTTCCCGATTTTACCGCGCTCAGCCCCTGCCAGGCGGGATTATTTTTTATCTCGTTGGCGACCTTAGAGTTTGAGTAAGCGTCACCGGTGGTGATGATGACCTCCGGGTCGGCGTTCACCACTGCCTCAATGGAAATCTGTAGCCATGCGCTCTCACTCTTAGCGGCGATGTTCTCGCCTCCCCCCAGCGTAATTAGGGCGTCAATGAATGAGCCAAGGCCCGCTGTCCATGGCATCGCCGGGTTGGTAACATCAATGACATAGAAGACACGGGGTCTCGGGGCGCCGGTGACCTTTTTCGTAACCTCGGATATATCCTGTTTCATCTGGCTTACCAGACTGGCGGCGTTTTTCTCCTTACCGGTGATACGCCCCAGCAGTTCAATGTCCTTCAAGATACCATCAATGTCTTTAGGGTCAAGTACGAAGTAGGGTATATCAAGTGTGCCCAATCTTTTAATGCTCTCCGAATGTCCATCGGTAAGGACAAGGTCTGGCTCCAGGGCAACGATAGCCTCAACCGAAGGGTTGAAGTAATTGCCGACGCTGGGCTTGCTTTTGGCTGGCTCGGGATAGTCGCAGTAATCACAGACGCCGACGAGTTTATCCTCAAGCCCCAGAGCAAACAGGGTCTCAGTAATGCTGGGCACATGGGAGACGATGCGCTCGGGCATCTTATCCAGGTTTACCACCCGTCCCATGTCATCGGTGAAACCGCCCGGCTTAAACTGGGCTTGGCAGCCGCCAAGTAAGATGGGAAGCAGGCAAAATACGACCAGTGCTCTAAGCCACTTCTCAGACAAAATCCCTCCTCAGTAAGTTAAATTAAGAGAGAGACGGTTATCTCGAGCAGCAGAAGGGTCTTCAGGTTGAGGAATTCATCTTTTTATCCCCCTTTCCCCGCGGGGCAGGTCACAGTAGGGGCGGCGTTCTGGCTTCTGGTAGATACCAGTTACAGCAGGCGGTACTGCCCCGGACTCACACCGGGTTGCTCTCCGCTTCCCCGTAAGTAGCTATAGTCTAAAGAAAAGCGTTGCAAAGAGCAAGTAGGTGAGCGTAGTGAGCGACCTATACTCAGTTGACAACCAGGCTACTCTTCTTCAGAGAGCTTCTTTATCCAGAGCTGGGGGTACTGGCTGGCTATCTGCCGAAGTCTCTCCAGCTTCTGTCTCAAAGCGCGGGGGAAGGTTTCCTGTTCCATAAGCTCTTTCAGTCGGCTCTGGTCGAAGGCGAGTACCCTTTCCCAGAGTCCCTCGGGCTCAAGCAGGGCTTTCACCTCTGCCTCGGTGAATCCCGTTCTCTCTATCTGGCGGTAGGTTATAGCGTGCTTATCGCCGAAAATCCGATTTAGATGCTGGGATTCACAGAAGGCAGCGATGAGGTCTTTGAGTTCCTGTTTTTCCAGGTCGAGTTCTTTTATCTGTGAATCCAGATTGACATAACGCTCAACTGCATCCTTTATCGGCACCCGTGTTTCTTCCGCGGCAGGGGCATATCTATCTCTGTGATAGGAGCAATATTCCGGAAAGTCACAGGGGCAGAAAGCGTTTTCGACAGACTCAAACTTCCCGGCACTAATTTTTTCTGCGGTATCAAGAACTATTTCTTTGGCTAATTCAAGTTGCGCTTTGTCTCTAGCACCGCAGAAGCAGGGAGTATTGGAGCGAAGATGGTAAAGGGTCAGCCTTTCCACCGGCAGAAACCAGAGTTTTTCGGCGGCAAGCTGATAAAAGGTAAGCTGAAGGTCGGAAGCGAGGTCGTCCCGGGTAAACATCTTGTAGTTTGTCTTGTAGTCAACGATAGCCAGCTTCCCGCTATCCAGCTTATCCACCCGGTCAATCACCCCCTGGAGCTTTACACCTTCAACATCAATGGTGAAGCGGTGTTCCACCGCTAGGGGCATCCTGAAGTCGGGCTGGTGGATTGCCCAAAAGGAACTGAGTAGCTCCCTCCCATAGCTACGGTAGTTAGCTTCTTCCTCCGGGGAAGAGTAGCCGGCGCTCAGCCAGTTAGCCTCGTAGAAAGCGAGGAGACTTTCCAGCGAAGGCGGCGGTGGGACTCTTACTCTAAAGAAGTATTCCAGGGCGCGGTGCAGGGTCTGTCCAAAGCTAAACTGCCACTTATCCCTCGGCTCAAGACCGTCGATATACTGGAGCTTGTAGCATAGGGGACACTGGCAGTAGAGGCTAATCTGGGTATAGCTTAAGGGTCTCATTCCTTGAATTATAAGAAAATCCCGGCGATTTGTATAGAACCCAAATGACGCTGGCTCTTGACTAAGAATTAGTTTAGTTATTGCGGGGCTGCTTACAATGGCAGTTCAACCTTCACCCGATTAGAACGATACCAGGTCGGCTGTCGTATTTGTAACACACTTCTCAAAACTGCTATCATTTTAGAATGTATCTAAATTTGGAGAGACTTGATGTCCCAATGGAAATACTCTGCTGAATACTACCGCCGCTCCAGTGATGTTCTGGAGCTAGCCCTCGGCGAGCTTAAAGCTTACCGGTTGTGGCGTGTCTGCGACCCCGGCAAAGATAGCCCGATTGATGCGCGTTATGCCGTCATGCCGGCGCTCACTAAAAAGGACATCCGTGAGAACTTTCCCGATGGTTTTGTGCCGTCCGGGCTCGATGTCAAAAGCGGCCTGGCCAGCGGTGAAATATCCTTCATTGAGACCAGCGGCACGATTGATAACAGCGTCACCAACATCTGGAACCAGAAGTGGTGGGATGCTTCGGAGAGGGCTTCCTGGAAGCTTAACTCCCATGCCAATAAACTGGCTACGGGGAGTCACCCTGAAGCAATCCTATCCAATCCTCTGAATGTGGGGTTCATCTCGGATGATAGAGACCTGCCTTTTGAAAAAAGGCGTTTAGCCCGGTTTCTTTACCTCAACGAGAAGACCAGCCCGGCACTCTGGACTGATGCGCTCATGGATAGAATGATTGATGAACTGGCTATCTTTAAACCGGTGGTCCTGGAGGCTAATCCTTCATTACTGTCGAGGTTGTGCCGTTATGCCGTTAGAAAAAAAAGGACGGTGTTCCAGCCGGGTCTAGTCGTTATCACCTACGAGAACCCCACCCTCTTACACTACCAGCAGATACGCAAGGCCTTCGGCGTGCCCATCGCTAGCTCTTACGGAAGCACCGAGACCGGCTATGTGTTTATGCAGTGTGAAGCCGGTAACTTTCACCAGAACAGCGAGTCCTGCCGCGTTGATTTCCAGCCGTTAAAACCCGGACACGGAGGGCACGGGATAGGCAGAATCCTGGTCACTTCGCTCCACAATCCCTGGTACCGGATTCTCCGT
>JAZDNC010000053.1:0-15675 GCA_043800335.1 Chloroflexota bacterium | reverse complement strand
GCCTAGCACCAGGTGTCTCAATTTTAACTTCATATTTAATCAACTTTGAGCCATTCCGGTCCAAATCGTGTACTAATGCAATGATTAGTGATGAAACTGACATTCCATTATATTCTGCTATGTCCTCAATCCGTTTTTTGTCTTCGGGACTTAACCTAAATACTATACTTTCTGTTTTCTTACTCTTGTTCAATATGTCACACCACCTGTCTAGTTGCTATATTATTATAAACGCAATTATATGCCAAGTAAACTCAAATAGGAATCCCAACAATAGTATTGTAAATAGTATTGCTAAAAGAGTCGCTGAAGTATATACTTTAGTAGTGACAAAAACAAGATTCTAATCCTACGGGTATCTGAAGAAGTGAAGCACAAGACGGACACAGAGGGTGTGGTGGAGAAACGGTGACTGCAAGCATCGCGAGAGCTAGAGTGAATTTATGAGCATCGGCGATATTTACGATAGATACGAGGACACCCGACTGGTGAATGAGAAAGGTTATTTCATCAAGAAGTCGGGGAAATGCCCTCACCTTACTGAGACAGGCATGTGCAAGAAGACAAAAGCCGAGTGTGCAGTTCTCAGCAAGAAATGTCCGATAAAGTGAAGCGGTTTTGGCTTTTGCCAGCTCTTACGATAGCACTTATTGCAGGAGCGGTGGCTTATGAGACACACGCTTCCCATGGCTACGAGTTGCGCGAGTTTACCTCGTTTGAAGAGCTTAAATCTTGGCTGGCTGAAGATGACACGGACGCATGGACTATTCCTGATACCGGTCAAGTTGTGGCAACAGTGTGCGTCAGAAAGTCCAGTGAACTTCAGCGCCGAGCTTTGGCGCAGGGCTATATCATGAATGTTGAGATTGAAGAACGTATTATCTTGGAGAACGACCTGAACTATTGGAGGTCACACCCCCAAATGTCACCTAGCCATGCTGTCAATACGACCCCAATAGGCGGGATTCTCTATCGGATAGAGCCTCAAACCGACGTCGTGACGGTTAAGGCTTGCCTTCTACCCAGTGGTACAGTTGGTCGTTAAGAGGCTTTTTGGCGTTGCGTTTGTTAGACTAGTGTGCACAAAATAAGCAGATGGTTTAGCGTTGCATTCTGTTATCAGGAACTCAATTACGTTTAAAAAGCGGGAGACGGGATTCGAACCCGCGACCTTCTGCTTGGGAAGCAGACATGCTACCACTGCACCACTCCCGCATTCCTCTGTAATATTATGGGGTCGCCCTGTCCACCTGTCAAGAAGTTTCACCTCAATATCGTCAAACTGTCATTCTCGTGCTTGACACGAGAATCCACGTCTCCCCTCCTCCCCCTCTGGATTCCAGCTTGCGCTGGAATGACAATAAATGGCAATAAAGGCTGGTATGGGGGAATGGTCATTGCGAGCACAGCGTGGCAATCCGTCTCTCACCACGATACGGGAAGCGGATTGCTTCGGCACCATGCCTCGCAATGACAGTAACCAAAATGAATGGCGCTCATTCTGTCGTGAGTCTTGGGATTGTGTTATCATTTGGGGCGCTAATGTCGGATGCTTTATCGGTTGAATCTGTGAGCGCCGGGCTTAAAACTAGCTTTGTAGGGAGGCATATCCTTTACTACCCTGCGCTTGGCTCAACCATGGACGCCGCCCGTAAAGAGGCACAGGTTCATGCCCCGGAGGGGACAGTGGTGCTGGCTGAAGAGCAGACCGCAGGCAGGGGGAGACTCAGGCGGAACTGGCTGACTCCCAGGGGTAGCTGTCTCGCTTTTTCTCTCATTCTTTATCCCGACTCCTCCCGACTGCCCTATCTCATTATGGTTGCCTCTCTGGCGGTGCTGAGGGGTATTGAGGCGGTAACCGGAATCAAGCCCCAGATTAAGTGGCCCAATGACGTCCTGATAAGGGGGAAGAAGGTCTCGGGCATCCTGATTGAGAACGAGCTACGAGGGAGCGAGGTAGCCTACGCCGTTATCGGCATCGGGGTGAATGTCAATCTTGAGCTGGCTGGCGTCCCCGAAATCTCGCAGGTAGCCACGAGTCTCTCTGCTGAGCTCGGTCGCCCGGTCTCCCGGGAGAAAATTCTGTCGAGCCTTCTGAACGAGTTCGAAAGGCTCTATATGGAGCCTTCGGAAACAGTCTATCGGGCGTGGCGGGTGAGTCTCATCACGCTGGGTAAGCGGGTGCGGGCAACCACTCCTGACGGCGTTTATGAGGGCGTCGCCGAATCGGTGGCTGCCGATGGCAGCCTCTTAATCCGCTCCGCCCGGGGTGAGCTAACCAGGGTTGTTGCCGGTGATGTCACTCTCAGGGAGTAAGGCTTATTTTTGCTCCTTATCGGTGGTCTTTGTCTCCCGCCGCATGAACATGGTGATGAGGTCTAAGGGTAAGGGGATAATAATGGTGCTGTTTTTCTCAGTGGCTATCTCGGTCAGGGTTTGCAGATAGCGGAGCTGTAATGTTGTCGGCTCTTTAGCGATGATACTTCCTGCCTCCGCCAGTTTTGCTGATGCCTGATACTCACCGTCAGCGTGGATAATCTTGGCGCGCCTCTCCCTTTCTGCTTCCGCCTGCGCCGCCATGGAGCGTTTCATGGTCTCGGGGAGTTCCACCTGCTTTATTTCAACCGTGCTGACCTTCACCCCCCAGGGGTCGGTCTCCTCGTCAATTATCTTCTGCAACTCCTGATTCAGGGCTTCTCTTTTGGAGAGCAGTTCATCAAGCTCCGACTGCCCCAGTATGTTGCGCAGGGTCGTCTGAGAGATGAGGGAAGTGGCAGTGAAGTAGTTCAGAACCTTGGTTACCGCCATCTCCGGGTCGAAGATGCGGAAGTAGATGACGGCATCCACCTTGACGGTGACATTATCCTTGGTAATGATATCCTGGGGTGGTACATCCATGGTTATGATGCGCTGGTCAACCTTGACCATGCGGTCAATCAGGGGGAAGATGAAAAAAAGACCGGGACCCTTGGCACCGACAAGCCGTCCCAGGCGGAAGATGACCCCTCGCTCATACTCCTGAACGATTCTTATCGAGGCGGATAGAAGTATGATGAAGACCAGGACTGCTGCCATCCAGACAATGAGTGTGCCATCAATAATCATGACCTACCTCCTATTTCTTTTTTGCCACGTAAAGGGTCAGTCCCTTGCTTCCGGTTATCACCACCTCGCTACCGGCTTCTATCTTTCCCTCCTGGCTCACGGCTTTCCAGATTTCACCGCTGTATGAGACGAGTCCCTCGGGATTAAGCCTGGTTTTAGTTTGTGCCAGTTTGCCAATAACCTCCTCTCTACCGGTATAAGGCTGGCGGTGCTGGGCTTGCCGTATGCCGCGAATCGCCAGAGCGAGGAATGCAGCGATGGCGATGGCTATTCCGCCTACCAGGTAGGGGCTCACGTGAAAACCCGGTGAGCCACTCTTGAACAGTATGAGTGAGCCGATAATAAGAGCAGTAATCCCGCCGGTGGTTGCCAGTCCGAAGCCCGGGGTGAAGAGCTCGACGATGAAAAGCCCGAATGAGAGCAAGATGAAGAGAAGCCCCGTATAGTTTACCGGGAGCATACCAAGGGCGTAGAAAGCCAGAAGTCCGGCGATGGCACCGATAATGCCGGGGAAGACTAGCGGTGGGTTATAGATTTCAACCAGAATGCCGATGAACGCCAGCCCGAGCAGAAGGAAGGCGATGTTGGGGTCGGCGATGGTGTTCAGGAAATCCTCAACCCCGGTCATGTCAAAATAGACGAGACTGGCACCCTGGGTTTTCAGGGTGACGGTAGTACTCCCATCCAGGAGCTTGACTTCCCTTCCATCAAGTCGGGCGGTGAGGTCATTCAGACTGGGTGACACTAGTTCAATAACATTTAGACTGAGTGCTTCTTGTTCGGTGGCGGAGACTGCCTCTCTCACCGCCTTTTCTGCCCACTCCAGATTGCGCCCCCGCGACTGGGCAAGGCTCCTGATGTAAGCGGCGGCATCGTTCATTATCTTTTCTTCCATGGTCTCGGAGAGTTCCTGTTCTCCCCCGGTGCCGATTGATACGGGGCTGGCGGCGCCGATGGTAGTGCTCGGTGCCATGGCGGCGACGTGGCTGGAGACGGTGATGAAGACCCCTGCCGAGGCGGCGCGGGCGCCGGACGGAGAGACATAGACGACCACCGGTAGCCGGGCGTTGACGATGGTCTTGACTATGTCGCGCATGGCGGTGTCCAGCCCGCCCGGGGTGTCAAGCTGAATAATACAGAAGTTAGCCTGAACCTCCTCCGCTCGGGCGATACCGCGGCTTATGTACTCAGCCACCACTGGATTGATGGTGCCCTTGATGCGCAGCACATAGATTTCATCTGCTTTTGCCTGAATCCTCGCGGTAAAGATTAGCGCAATGAGAAACAGGCTTATGATGACGGTGCTTATGAGTCTGAGTGACCCCGTTCCTCGTTTTTGAACCATCACTTACATTCTATATGTTACCTCTTGCTGTGTCTAGTCTGGCAGATTCGTAGACCTCACCCTTCGACGGGCTCAGGGTGAGCGGAATTAGATTAGGAAGCCGCTCGTGGTGAGCCTTCAGCGTGGTTCCACTGAGTCACCACGAAGTGAGCTCAGTCGAACGTCTGTCGAACCATAGCGGCGGGGATGCTCTTCTGTTCATTGTTTAGCGAAACAGTGTTGAAGTTTAGATGTCATTGCGAGCGGAGCGAAGCAATCCGTCGCCTCTGTATCTCCTCTCTCGCGGTGGTGTATCACTATAAGTTTACATAAAGTCAGTATTGAAGGAAGGGGTAAAGTATTGTAGAATTCTAACATTAAACACGAGGGTGAATTATGTTGGTAGAGCGCTGTAAGGGAAGCAAAGATTCTCTTCCGGGGGAGATGGCGAGATTTCGCCGGGTTGAAGATGTCTTTCGGGACTCTTGCCGGAAATGGGGCTACGGCGAGGTAAGGACGCCGACTATTGAATACCTGCATCTTTTTACCTCTACCGGCACCCTTACCCCAGAGATGCTGGGGAGGGTCTACTCTTTTTTGGACTGGGACGGCTGGAGTGGGGAGAGGGTGGTGCTCCGCCCCGACGGGACGATTCCAGTCGCCCGGCTTTACATTGATAGCCTTGTCGCAAAGGGACCAGCTCGGCTGTGCTACGTGACCAACGTTTTTACCTTTGAGCCGACGGGCAGGGAGAACCGCGAGAAGTGGCAACTGGGCGCCGAGTTTATCGGTAACGGTTCATATCTTGCCGATGTGGAGCTAATCACGCTTGCCCTCGAGGTGCTGGCAAGGCTTGGGTTGAAGGACATAGAAATCAGGCTCTCCCATGCCGGCATCATCGGTGCCCTGCTCCAGAAAGCCGGTCTTGGTACTGAAGAGGAAGCCAAGCTCTTTGACAGTATTGCGGCCGGCAAACTGGGCGCACTGGGTAAACTGAAATCTAGCCACCCGAAGCTGGAAAGAGGCTTGTCGCTGCTGGGGGTCAAGGGGAAGTCGGCGGCGTATCTCAAGAACCTTAAAGCCCTGTTTGCCGATGATTTCCCTGAAATTGGCATTGCTCTGGATAATTTCATTGCCACGACAGGTGCTTTAAGCTCTTTGGGGATGGATTATGAGATTGACATTGCTACCGGGCGTGGCTTCGAGTACTACACCGGCACAATGTTTCAAATCTCCTCCTGTGGGGTCAGAGTGGGTGGGGGAGGGCGCTATGACGCCCTGATTCCTCTGATGGGGGGTAAAGATACCCCCGCCTCCGGCTTTGCTCTGTATCTTGATAGTATCGTGGGTCTCCTGGGTCAGGAAGTAGTGAGTAAACCGGTATCGGTTCTGATAAAGGTCAGTCCTGACAATCTAAGCGCGGCTTTTACCGCTGCCCGCTGTCTCAGGGAAGCGGGATACGTGTCTGAGTTTGCGACCGCAGTCAGTGGCAAGACGGATGGTGACTGGCTACTTGAGGTAGGGAAGGGTGGGACGTTCAAACTGACCTATCGGAAGACCAGAAGGAAATACCGGGGCAAGTCCCTGGATGAAATTGTGAGTCGGCTAGGGAAAAGGAGACACCTATGAAGCTTGCCCTACCCAAGGGGCGTCTCATGAGTGAGACAATCAGTCTTCTCGAAAGGTCTGGATTAGGCTTCCCCGACTACGCCGAAGGTGTGCGCGTTTATCACCTGGCTTCGGACGCTCTGCCTGACCTCTCCGCCAAAATACTTCATGAGAAGGACATCCCAATTCAGGTCGCCATCGGCAACTATGACCTTGGTATCTGTGGAGAGGACTGGGTAGACGAGCTTCTGGCAAAGTACCCCACAAGTAACGTAGTCAAGGTAAAAGGATTGGGCTACGGGGAGGGGGCATTGTATTTAGCCAGCTACGGCGGGGGCACTTATAAAAGCCCCGGCGAGCTTTCGCAAGTAGTGGGTGTGCTTCGTATCGCCAGTGAGTACCCTAATCTGGCGGAAGCTGTCTCTGCCCGTCTCAGGCTCAGGCACTTCATGATTTATCCCCTCTGGGGTGCCGCCGAAGCCTATCCTCCCGAGACGGCGGACATGGTGCTCCTGCTCAAGGGGTCAGAGGCGGAGGTTCTGGATTTGGGGCTACTGCCTCTCATGCGGGTTACCGGAGCCAGAGCCTATCTCATCGCCAACCGGGTGAGCTGGGAGAGCCGGGACATGGACAGGGTGTTAGCCTCACTGGGGGAGATTCAGTCGCCCGCTGAAAGCGTAGCTGGTGGAACTGTAAAAGGCAAAATGAAGGCTTTTTCTGCCTGGGGAAAGCTTCCGGCGGCTACCGTAAGAGTCGCGCTCCCCGACGGTCATCAGCAAGCCCACGTGCGACGGATACTGGATGCAGCTAAGGTCGCTATCATCGGTTATGAGAACGGGGGCTATCGTCCCCGGATTGACTTGGAAGGTGTGGTGACAAAGGTCATAAGACCGCAGGACATGCCGGTGCAGGTAGCCAACGGCAACTTCGACCTGGCGATTACCGGTAGAGACTGTCTTACCGAGCACCTGTGCCAGTTCCCGGGAAGTCCGGTCAAGGAGTTGCTTAACCTTAAATATGGAAGGGTCAGGCTGGTCGCCGCCGTAAGTCAGGACTTACCGGTTGACGATGTGGGTGGACTGAGGCTTGTTTTTGGTAACCGTGCCCTCAGGGTCGCTTCGGAATATGTCAATATCGCCGATAGCTACGCCCGCAGTCACCGCCTGGGGCAGTACCGGGTCATTCCGAGCTGGGGCGCCACCGAAGCCTTCATCCCGGAGGACGCCGACCTTCTCATCGAGAATACCGAAACAGGGAAGACACTGCTCCAGAATAATCTCAAAATTATTGATACTCTTTTTGAGTCAACGGCTTGTCTCATCGGTGGCAGGGGCAGAGTAGCCAATTCCGTAAAGCGGAAGAGGATAGCGTCTATCGTAGAGTTGCTCAAAGGGGCAGTAGAGAGGTCTCAGCTTGCTTATCACTAGCGACTTCAATCAGGCGAAAAGAGTCCTGTCACGGGAGACGGTAAAGGTTCTGCCCGATATCCCGGCGTCTCTCAAAGCAAGGCTCAAAAAGCTTTTCGGCACTGAAGACCCCGAAAGGGCGGTGTCCCGAATAGTTGAAGACGTCCGAAAGCGCGGCGACAAAGCCCTTCGTGAATACACTTACCGGATTGACGGCATCAGGCTTGGTTCGCTTGCGGTCAGCCCTGAGGAGATAGAGGGCGCTTACCGGTCGGTGGATAGTGCGGTGGTGGCAGCACTCAGACTTGCCGCCGTGAGGATAACCGCCTTTTATGCGGCGGAGAGGGACGCTATTTGGGGCGGGCTGGAACAGATGGGTGGAATGCTCATCCGTCCCCTCAGTCGTGTTGGTCTTTACATCCCCGGAGGCACCGCTGCCTATCCCTCGACGGTGCTTATGACCGCTATTCCAGCAAAGGTCGCGGGAGTGGAGGATATTATCCTGACCACGCCAGCTCGCTCGGATGGCGGGGTCTCGCCCCTGACGCTGGTGGCGGCGGACATCGCCGGGGTGAGCCGGATATTTTCAGTGGGCGGGGCGCAGGGGGTCGCCGCCCTTGCCTACGGGACTGAGTCCGTCCCCCGCGTGGACAAGGTCTGCGGTCCCGGCAACATATTTGTTATGCTGGCGAAAAGAGAGGTCTATGGTGTGGTTGACATCGACGGGCTTCAGGGTCCCAGCGAGGTCATGCTCATCGCCGATGCCGGGGCCAGTCCAATCTATTGTGCCGCCGACCTGCTGGCACAGGCGGAGCACGACCTGCTGGCTTCGGCTATTTTGATTACCACCTCGCGCCGGCTGGCGGAAAGAGTGAATAAGGAGCTTGAAAAGCAGCTCTCCGACCTGCCCCGCCGTGAGATTGCCCGGGAGTCTTTGAGGGCACGCGGCAAGATTATAGTGGTTAAAACCATTGCTCAGGCGATATTGCTGGCGAACCTCTATGCCCCGGAGCACCTCTGCCTTATGGTCAAAGACGCGGCTAAGTATGTCAAAGACATAGAAAATGCCGGGGCGGTCTTTGTCGGGGAAAATACCGCCGAGGTGCTGGGAGACTATGTCGCCGGGCCCAGCCACGCCCTGCCCACTGCGGGGACGGCACGCTTCGCCTCACCGCTTAATGTCATGGACTTTATTAAGTTTAGCAGTGTGGTCGGGCAGGAGGGGACGGCGTCCCGCCGGCTCTGGCGGGCGGCGGCAATCATCGCCCGGGCAGAGGGGCTTGAAGCCCACGCCCGCGCCGCCGACCTGAGATTCAAGAAGAGTTATAAGAGGTTTGAGGTATGAGAGACGGCATAGAGAAATTCATCCAGCCGCATCTGAGAGAGCTTGATGGCTACTCCGCCCACCGCTCACCAGAGACACTGGAAGGTAAGACCCGGGTTCCGGTGGAGAAAATAATCAAGCTTGATGCCAATGAGAACGTCTATGGCTGTTCCCCCCGGGTGCAGAAAGCCCTGGCAAGCTACCAGAGCTACAACATCTACCCCGATTCCACCCAGACCGAGCTCAGAAAAGCCATCGCCAGCTACGCCGGGGTAGGTTTTGAGGCCGTCGTGGTCGGTAACGGTAGTGGTGAGATACTTGACCTCATCTTCCAGCTTCTGGTTGGTGCCGGTGATGATGTCATGAACTTCGTCCCCACCTTTGACATGTACCGCTTCCGTGCCCAGCTGAGGGACGCCAGGCTGGTGGAGGTCAGGCGGGACGAGGACTTTGCCATTAAAGTGGCTCAGGCAAAGGCGGCGGTCAGCCCCAGGACCAAGCTCATCATCATCACCAACCCCAACAACCCTGATGGTTCACTGACACCGGTCAGGGATATCAGAGCCTTGCTTGAAACCAGAGTTCCGGTGCTGGTTGACGAAGCCTACTATGAGTTCTGCGGTGAGACGGCTCTCCCCCTCATGAAAGACTATCCCAATCTGATGGTGCTCCGGACATTCTCGAAATGGCCCGGACTGGCGGGTGTCAGGGCGGGCTACGGCATCTTCCCACCCAGGATTGCTGATTATCTCCTCACCATCAAGCTCCCCTACAATGTCAGCGCCGCCGCTCAGGTCGCGGTGCTTGAGTCCTTCAAGGACATGGAGTATCTTAAGAGCACGGTAAACAGGATTATTACTGAGAGGGAGAGGCTCATCTCTGAACTCAAGAAGCTGGGCTGGCTTCGAGTCTTTCCTTCCAAAGCTAACTTCGTTCTTTGCGTTGTGCTTAACGGTAAAGCCGGCGAGCTCCGTGAAGAACTCCAGCGCCGTGGCATACTGGTGCGCTTCTGGGATAGACCCCTGATGCGGGACTTTATACGTATTTCGGTGGGCAAGCCGGAGCACAGCGACGCCCTGATTAAGACCCTTCGGGAGATAGGGGGTTAGGATGACAGCCAGAAAAGCTAAGGTCAAACGGGAGACCAAGGAGACTAAAATCACTCTTGAACTGAATCTTGACGGCACCGGGAAATCAGAAATTAAGACCGGACTTGCCATGCTTGACCACCTCCTGAGCCAGGTCGCCCGGCATGGCGTATTTGACATAAAACTAAAGGCCTCAGGTGACGACCCGCATCACCTGATTGAAGATGTCGCCCTCTCGCTGGGTAAAGCTTTCAGCCAAGCCCTGGGCGAGAAGCGGGGAATCGTCCGCATGGCGCACGCCGTAGTGCCCATGGATGAAGCCCTCTCCACCGTGGTCGTTGATTTGAGCGGGCGTCCCTACGCCGTGCTTGAGCTGGCTTTCAGCCGAAACGACATGGCGGGCTTTCCCACCGACCTCATCCGCCACTTCCTTGAGTCCTTCGCTAGCGAAGCTAAAATGAATCTCCACGCCCGGATTGACTGCGGCGTGAATGACCACCACCGGGCTGAGTCTCTCTTCAAAGCCCTGGGGCGTGCCCTTGACGGGGCGACCCGAATTGACCCTAGGATTGCCGGGGTACTCCCGACGACGAAAGGGATGCTGGAGAAGTAGTTGCCTGCTTAGACAAGCGACAAGAGGGGGCGGTAGATGCAGGAGTGCCCCAGATGCCGGACTCTCGCCAGCGATAAGGCGGAGAGGTGTCCCGCCTGCGGTTTCTATTTCCACAGGGAAGACTCGGTTGCCGGCGTCCAGGAAGCTCTCCCCGCAGCGGTTGCCTTGAAGCTGGTGAATTACGCCGGTTTCTGGCGAAGGGTGGGGGCTTTTGCCGTTGACACCTTTGTCCTTTCAAGTACGGCGGGGGGTTTAGGTCTCATTTCCCAGCGGATTTATTCATCGGTGGCGGGAACTCGCAGTCTGCCTCCTGAGCTGGTGCTTCTGGTTGGCTTTATTGAAATACTGTTCATGTGGCTTTATTATGCCGTTATGGAGAGTTCCAGATGGCAGGCGACCCTGGGTAAGCAGGCTTCCGGAATCATCGTTACCGACTACCAGGGGAACCGAATATCCTTCGCCAGGGCTTCGGGCAGATACGTCGGTAAGTTGCTTACGCTGCTTTCGCTGTTGATACTGGGCATTGGCTTTCTCATGATTGCCTTCACCGAGAAAAAGCAGGCGCTCTACGACAAGCTGGTGGGGACACTGGTGGTGATGAAAAAGGTCGCGCCCAGTTCGGTTCAAGGGGCACCTCAGGAAGTAGACGTTGTGCCTCTTGGGGGAGCGATGCTTACATCTACAGAAGGGAGGAAAGACGGGACGTTCTGCCCTAAGTGTGGAACTCAAAACGAAGAGGGGGCAAGGTTCTGCAAGAACTGTGGTGCCAGTCTGCAAGTCTCGGCAGCAACTGCTCCGGTCGCCGCTGTCACTATGGCATATGCCAGTTTCTGGCAGAGGCTGGTGGCGGCGCTTCTCGACGGGCTTATCGTGGGTGCCGCCAGTTCGATAGTGTTACCCGGCGGTCCCGAGGCTTCCGGGTCACTGGGTATCGTTATCGGCTGGCTCTACTATGCCCTCTTGGAAAGCTCAAAGTCGCAGGCAACGGTGGGTAAGATGGTGCTGGGCATTATCGTCACCGATATGAACGGCAACCGGATTTCTTTCTCTAAAGCGACCGGGAGATTTTTTGGCAAGATACTATCGGCGCTGACTCTGGGTATCGGCTTTCTCATGATTGCCTTCACCGAGAAAAAGCAGGGGCTTCACGACAAGCTGGCGGGCACGCTGGTGCTTAAGAAAAAATAATTAGCACTGAGGGTGAGTTATGCCACTTAATATAGGGGAAGACTTCTCTTTTGGTGAGTTGGACATGTTTGCCAAGCTCATGGTGATAAACCGGTATTCACAGGCGCAGAATGCCGGAAAACCCCGGCATAACCTCCTGACTCTGGTGAATGAGACGGGGGCAGACGCCCTGGTCTGGCTGGTCGGTCCGTTACAATGGGCGCCCATACTGGAGAACAAAGAAACAACCTCGTTCCATGTCCCGCCGGGTCGCTACTACATTATGTTGCGCTACGGGGATAAAAGCCCCTATCAGTTTTTCCGGGGCGAGGAGTTTGAGGTGGTTGAGACCACTAATTCCTCCTCGAGCCTGACCATCACCTTCAGGCAGACGAACGAGGGTGGTTACAGAATTCATCCAATATCGGAAAATGATTTCGTCGGGGTTCTGGAGAAAGAACTGAAACTTGTCACCGGGGAAAACGCCTAGAAGTGGGCGGTGCGATGGTGAAACACCGCAGCAGCGCTAATTTCGAAGGGAGGACGCCGCTCATGGTGAGTCTGTCGAACCAAGCGGCGCGAGCACAAATTTGCGGGGATTAAACAAGACTAAATCCTTGACTCAGGCTGTCCAAGCTATAGGGCAGGCTGACTTTTTCCCTCGCCCTAGCTATCCGCAAAGCTGAGAGAGGACTTTTGTTTACAACAACTGACGATTGAGCAAAAACCAAAGCCATCATTTCTTGACAAGATGACCTCGCTTCACTAAACTGTGAGTCATTTGGAGCTAGTCTAGCGAGGGTGTGAGTTGTGATTAGTGAAATTTTCCCGGGTTTTTATCATTTGGACCTGCCCTATCCCCGGCATCCCCTCCACAACATCAATATCTATCTGGTCAGGGGGAGCGCCCGCTCTCTCCTGATTGATACCGGGGTGGACATAGAGGAGTGTCGTGAGACCCTTACCGGCTATCTTAAGGAGCTCGGGGTAAAGCTCGGGAAGACCGATTTCTTTATCACCCACGGGCACCGCGACCACTTCGGGCTTCTTCCCGGCCTGGCAACGGAGACATCGGTGGTCTATGTCACCCGGAACGACGCCACTCTGATGAAAGACGGGAATCTGATGTGGGAAAGGCGACTCGCTGCCGCCTCCAGCCATGGCTTCCCGGGAGAGGTTATTGAAGACGCCTTGCGTAGCCCGCCCTATAACCCGTCCCTGAATAACCACCTGCGCTTCCGCTACCTGAAGCAGGATGATACCCTGTCCATAGGTAAATTCAAGTTCCTCTGCCTTGAGACACCGGGACACAGCAAGGGGCACCTGTGTCTCTATGAGCCGAAAAATAAGTTCATCCTCACCGGCGACCATGTGCTTTTTAATGTCTCACCCAATGTCTCCTGCTGGAGCATGGATGAAAATCCTCTCGCCGACTACCTTAACAGCCTGGACAAGGTTTACAAGCTGGACGTAGAGCTGGCGCTCCCCGGACACCGGAAGATTATGAAAGACCTGAAAGGGCGTGTCCGTGAGCTCAAGGAGCACCACGAGAAGAGAGCCAGCGAAGCCCTCTCCATTCTGGAGCAGGGCCCGATGAACGCCTACGCGATAGCCTCAGCCATGACCTGGGACATCCCCTGCGACACCTGGGAGGAGGTGCCCACCTGGCAGAAGTTCTCGGCGGTGGGCGAGACCATATCCCATCTCAATTATCTCGAAGCCCGGGGCGAAGTAAAACACGAGACCAGTGGTGGCGAGATAGTCTACTCCCTGAAGTAATCAGAAGGTCTCGCCAATTTAACCTCACGCCAGCTTTCGGTTCTGGGGCGTCTGAGCATTAACTAAACAATTCTTTTTGTTTGGTTGGAGTCACTGAGATAGCCCAGCCCGGGGGAGTCTCCTCTGTCATTGCGAGGAGCCCTCTCGCTTCGCTCAGGGTAAACTCCGCGACGTGGCAATCCGCCAGTTGGTCATTCCCGCGCAAGCGGGAATCTACAAGAAACGGTGATAGCTTTAGATTCTTGGGTCAAGCCCGAGAATGACAAAAGAATACGGATTGCTTCACTTCGCTAGCAATGACATCAACTAGAGCGTGTCACCCAGTCCGTACTCACGTACCGCTTGCCATTTTCGCAGTCTCTCCACTGCCTCCCGTTTCTCAGAAAGCCCCAGCTTTGTCTTGCTTATCGCTCTTGCCAGAAGCCCGATTGACTCATCGTAGGTCTTGCGGTCAACCGGATAGGGTATGCCGTCCTTACCGCCGTGGGCGAAAGAGTAGCGGGCGGGGTCACGGTAGCTGGGTGGTACGCCGTGGATAAGCTCAGAGATGAGAGAAAGCGCTCTTATTGTCTTGGGTCCCACCCCTTGAAGTCCCAGCAGTCTTTCAAAGTCCTCGGGCTGGCGCTCGTAGGTGGCGAGAAGTATCTTTTTGATGCTGTCGGGGTGCATGTCTTCGGTGGTCAGGTAGTGGCGGGCGGGCAGACTCAGCGTCTTGATTTTCCAGAGGTCGGCGAGAAGCTTCTCCGGCTTCTCCTCACGCACGATTTCGCTGATGGTCTCTCTAGCGGGACTGCTTTCAGTCGCCACTAGATTCAGGGCTCTACCTCTTGCCTCGGACAGGATTGCCGCATGAGGCTCGTTCACAAAGTCCGCTACCTTCTCCCCGAGCCAGTGGTAGCGGCGGGCGTAGCGAGTCTTCTCGTTCATCCCCTGCTGGATAACTGCCCAATCGCCGCCCTCGGTGAAGAGGAAGGTGTGATGGTAGAGCTGATCGCCGTCCTGGACTGCCGCGCTATCCACCTTGGCGGACATCCGGCTGGCGTAGATGAGGGGGGAGGGGTCAAGACCAATCTTGTCGCCCCAAGCTTCAAGCTCGGAGGGGGTCTTTCTTGAAGTACCACCCTTGCCTCCGGCGACGAAGAAGCCCAGCTCCTGCTCAATACCCCTGACACCCTCCTTGAGGGCGCCGGTAAGGGTGGTGGTTACACCCGATGAGTGCCAGTCAAAGCCCAGCACACAGCCCAGCGATTGAAACCAGTAGGGGTGGGAAAGTCTTCTCAGCATCTCCCCGGCGCCGTAGTCGGTGACGATGGCGATGGTAATCTCGCGGGCAAGCCTGACCATGCGCTCAAAGAGCCACCTTGGCGCTTTGCCCTGATGCAGGGGAAGATTCGCGATTCCGGTTCTCTGGGGCACCCGGCCCACTCGGTTATGCCCCTCAGGTGCTACAACTACTGGGCGTAGCGCAGCTACCGCAAGAACTCCCGCCGATAGACGAGGCTAGCCCGGATGAATCCCTGGCAAAGCAGGCGACAACGGAGAGAACCCGCTTTGCCTTCCCTTTGCAGTGGGGACAGGCGACATCTTCTCCCGCCTCGCCGAACTTGCGCAGGAGTTCAAATTTATTCCCACAGGCGGAGCAGGTGTATTCGTATAGTGGCATTTTGACCTCAGTTAATTTTACTCTGAGAGAGCAGTCCGGTCAAGTTTGAATCGCGCTTTTTTGTAAAGTTGAGTTTGTCATTGCGAGGAGCCCTCTCGCTTCGCTCAGGGTAAACTCCGCGGCGTGGCAATCTCCTGGTGAGACTCATAAGGCAGCCCAACTTCGACCAGAACGGAGTAACGTGGGATGGCTCTGTTTTCGTTGACACTGAACTCCGGGGCAATTATAATTTAAGTCTGCGAGGCAAAGTTAGAGCTCCATGCCGAAGTGGCGGAATGGCAGACGCGCTACGTTCAGGGCGTAGTGCCTGTAAGGGCGTCAGAGTTCAAATCTCTGCTTCGGCACCATATTGATTGCGCCTGTAGCTCAGTTGGATTAGAGCGCAGCCCTGCGGAGGCTGATGCCGTGGGTTCGAGTCCCACCAAGCGCACCATTTCTGGGCGGTTAGCTCAGTCGGTTAGAGCACCTGTTTTACACGCAGGGGGTCAGAGGTCCGAGTCCTCTACCGCCCACCATTGAGACTAGAGTAATTGTTTGAGACCTCATGGTTGTTGTGAAAAGCATAGGTGGTTAGATATAATATAGACTACCTGATTGT
>JAZDNC010000037.1:0-55313 GCA_043800335.1 Chloroflexota bacterium | reverse complement strand
GTGTGGCAAGTCCCCCGGGGGCGTCAGAGTAAGTCTCTAGACCTGCGCTACATGCCGGGCAAACCTGCGGGCGCTCTCCAGCTCTTCCAGATTAGGGTGCTCCCGGTTGGCAAAGAGAAAACGACCCCGGCAGCAAAATTTAGCCAGAACGCGGCACTCCTTACCTTCAAGTGCCTTTTCCATGCCGTCAAGCTCATCTCCCTTACCGGTTCCCGAGGTGCCAAAGAGAAAGACCTTCCTGCCTTTAAAATCGTTTTTCTCGATAAACCTTAAAAGCTCCCGGCTCGGTCCCCCGTGACAGTAAGAACCCAGGATGACAGCGCTTTCCGGCTGGAGCTCCTTTTTCGTCTTAACGTCCTCAGCTTTTATCCCAAGCTCCCCGGCAATTGCCTCGGCAATCTGCTTCGTGTTCCCGCTCAGAGACGCATAGATGACCTCAAACATAGCACGGTTACCTCCGGGGACATTATACAGGTTACAGGCAAGCCCTCTCCAATAGTTCTATTGAATCATGGTTGTTATTATGGGAGTTCCCTCACCTATATGTGGAGTCCTGTGCACTAAAACTAGATTATGTAGCCTTCTTGCTTTATAATGTGAGCGTGGAGTCTGAACATGATTAGGTCAGGCAGAGTCGGTGCTGTTATCGCCGCCGCCGGGGAGAGCCAGCGGATGGAGGGGGTAGACAAGATTCTGGTGCCCCTGGCGGGTAAGCTCATCTTAGCCCGGGTGATTGACGTCTTTAATTCCTCTGAGCTGATAGATGAGATTGTCATCGTGCTAGCCCGCAAGAACCTGAGCTTGGGGCGGAGTCTGGTTAAAGGACAGAGCTTCGCCAAGGTAAAGGGCGTTTATCTGGGCGGTCGCCGCCGGCAGGACTCGGTTAAGATTGGCCTCAATAAGCTCACCGAGTGTGAGTGGGTGGTCATCCATGACGGGGCCCGCCCGCTGGTGACTCAAGAACTTATCCGAGAGGGACTGGATGCTGCTAGGGAAACGGGAGCGGCGGTCGCCGCCGTGCCGGCAACCGACACCATCAAGTCCGCCGGGGACGATATGCTGGTCAGGGTGACACCGCCCCGCCACGAGCTCTGGGCGGTACAGACGCCGCAGGTCTTTCGTTTTGACCTTATCCAGAGAGCTTACCGCGAGGTGAAAGATGAGGTCACCGATGATGCCTCGCTGGTGGAAAAATTGGGCTACCCGGTAAAGCTGTATCCCGGTGCCTATGATAACATCAAGATAACGACGCCCCTTGACCTGTTTCTGGCGGAAGCCCTTTTCCGGAGGCGTTCGGAGAAGAGATAGAATGCGCTTCGGCATCGGCTACGACATTCATCCCCTGGTCGCCGGCAGAAAACTGATGCTGGGTGGGGTGGACATACCATTTGGGTCTGGACTGGAGGGCTGGAGTGACGGTGACGTGCTTACCCATGCCGTTATCGACGCCCTTCTCGGGGCGGCGGCGCTGGGCGACATTGGCAGTCACTTCCCCGCTGGTGACAAAGCCTACCGGGGTATCTCAAGCCTCACCCTGCTGTCGAAGACAGTTGCCGAGCTACTCGCGGGTGGGTGGCGGATAAATAACATTGATGCCACCGTTCTAGCGGATGAACCGAGACTTAGTGATTTTACCGGGGAGATAAGAAAGACTCTGGCTCAGACACTTGGCATACCGGTGGCATTGGTGAGCATCAAGGCACACAGCTCTAACGGTCTGGGCATTGCGCCGAAAGGGGAGGCAATCGCTGTCTATGCCATTGCCTCGATTGAGAATACCCCGAAGCGACCCTTGCGTTTACGACCATGAACCCTGAAACTATCCGGCAGATAGAGGACTCCTTTCCCCGAGGCTGGCGGTGCATCTGTAAGCGCCCCGGGCTAACCGGGGCATGCCACCTCACTTAATTCGGGAAAGGAGATTTAAATGTCACTAATCAGCAGTATTAACAGAGATGTCAAAGCGGTTCTTGCCAATGACCCCGCCGCCGTGAATAGGCTCGAGGTCTGGCTTGCCTACCCCGGCTTTCACGCCCGTCAGTTCCACCGCCTCGCCCACCGTCTGCTTCTCTGGCATATTCCGCTGCTGCCCCGTCTTATCTCCAACCTGAGCCGCTCTCTGACCGGTATCGAGATACACCCCGGGGCTAAGATTGGCGAGGGCTTCTTTATCGACCACGGGATGGGGGTCGTCATCGGCGAGACCGCCGAAATCGGGGACAATGTTGTTCTCTACCAGGGGGTAACCCTGGGTGGCACGAGCATGCAGAGAGTCAAGCGCCACCCCACTCTGGGTAACAATGTTGTGGTCGGCGCCGGCGCCAAGCTCATCGGCGCTATCACCATCGGCGATAATTCCAAAGTGGGTGCGGGCTCGGTGGTGGTCAGCTCGGTGCCGCCTGACGCCACGGTGGTCGGCGTGCCAGGAAGGGTGGTGGCAATCCGCAACCCGGACACCGACACTGTAGAAAACCTGCCTGACCCGGTGGGAGAAAGACTGGAAAATCTGGAGACGAGAATCGCCGCGCTTGAGAAACTCATTGACCAGAAAGGTAAGCCATGAAAATCTATAACACCGAGTCGGGCGAGAAAGAGGAGTTTCTACCCCGGGGTAGCGAGGTCAGGATGTACGTCTGCGGGGTGACTCCCTACGACCACGCCCACATCGGGCACGCCATGAGCTACATCATCTTTGATGTCATCCGTCGCTATCTTAAGTACCGCGGTTACCGGGTAACATATGTCCAGAACTTCACCGATATTGATGACAAAATCATCAACCGGGCGCGAGAGCTGGGCATCCCCGCTGAAGAGCTGGCGAAAAGGTTTACCCAGAGCTACCTTGAAGATATGGCAGCGCTCAACATCACCCCCGCCGATGTCTATCCCTACGCCACTGGGGAGATAAACAAGATTATTGAGGTAATCCAGGGTCTAATTGAAAAGGGCTATGCCTACCCCGTCCAGGGCAGTGTTTACTTCCGGGTGCTCAAGGTCGCTGACTACGGCAGGCTTTCCCACCGCACTCTTGATGCCATGATGGCGGGTGCCCGGGTCGAGCCGGAGGAAGGGAAAGAGCACCCGATGGACTTTGCCCTCTGGAAGGCGGCGAAACCCGGCGAGCCGTCATGGGAAAGTCCCTGGGGTAAGGGACGCCCCGGCTGGCATATTGAATGCAGTGCCATGTCGCTCCGCTATCTCGGTGAGCAGATAGATATTCACGGCGGCGGGCAGGACCTCATCTTCCCCCATCATGAAAATGAGATTGCCCAGTCCGAGAGTTACACCGGCAAAAAGCCCTTTGTCCGCTACTGGATGCACAACGGCTTACTCCAGTTCGGCAGTGAGAAAATGAGCAAGTCCCTGGGCAATATCATAACCATCAGCGGCATACTCAAGAAATACAGCCCCGATGCCCTGCGTATCTTCGTCCTGAGCTCCCACTACCGCAGTCCCCTCACCTACGCCGAGGACGCCCTTGAGGCGGCGGAGAGGGGTGCCGAAAGACTGCGCCAGGCAGTTCACGGCGAGGATGGCGAGGGTAAAGCTCCAAATGTAGACCTCGCCGTCTATCGCGAGAGATTCTTGACTGTCATGGATGACGATTTTAATACCGCCCAGGGGGTGGCGATACTCTTTGAGCTTACCCGCGACATTAACCGCCTGAGGGATGAAGGATTTAAGACGACTTCTGCCAGAGAGATGCTTGTAGAACTGGCGGGAGTGATGGGTCTTACGTTTAAGACGAGAGAGAAGACTACCGAAGCAGCGCCCTTTATTGAGCTTCTTATCGCTCTACGTAACGAGCTACGTCAGGCTAAGGAGTACCAGCTTGCCGACAACATCCGCAAGCGACTGGGCGAGCTGGGCATTATTCTTGAGGATACGCCGAAGGGAAGTGTCTGGAAACAGAAGTAGCCTGAGCGCCCTGTTGCCGAAAAGTGAAGAGGACGCTCTAACCAATAGGTATAATAACAGGATGAGCCGAGGAGTCTCGGCTCATCCCATTTATCTCAGGCTTTCAGATAAGATGTTTACTTTTTCTTGGCGAGCTCGGGGAAGAGGAGGTCCCTGATTTCAGGAGAGCAGTCCTCGGGGTCCATGAAAGCCATGTCGCCCTTGCGGTGCATTTCCCAGGTTGTTCGCCCCGTGCCCACATCGCCGGTAGTTCTGTCAAGTACGGTGTCGACTACGGCGGGGCGTTTCTCGGAGTGAGCCTTCTGGAACGCCCTTTCCATGGCAGCGCGGACCTTGGATGGGTCTTCTACTCGCTCGGTGTAGGCGCCGACTGCGGCGAACATCTGGTCGTAGCGGGTCGGCATCATGAACCACGGAGAGTAATCGGGCTGGTGGCCGACCACCGGGATTGCCGCGAAATACAGGGGACCGCGGGTCGTCATCCAGACCGAGTTGTTGTTAATCTGGTAGACAACGGGTAGCTGAGAGCGCACTGCGGTCTCAACGTCGCCGCCACCAAGCCCGGTGCCGCCATCGCCCATGATGACCAGCACCTGCTTGCCCGGGCGGGCGAGCTGAGCGCCGACGCCCATGCCGATGCCATGCCCGACGCCGGCGGTGAGACCTGCATCCAGCACTGCGCCGGAGTGCTTGGCAACGAATCTCTCGGTGATGAAGCCGCTCTGGGTGCGGGCGTCCAGGATAACGGTGGCGTCCTTGTCCAGAACGTCAACGCACTGCTGGGCAACCCAGGCGGGGTGCATGGGGACGTTGTTCTTGACCTTCTCCAGTTCGTCCGTCATGCGCTTCTTCTCCGCCGCCTTTAAATCATCGACCTCTTTGAGCCAGGCTTCCTTCCGGGGTACCTTCTTACCACCGGTGATGTCCTTGACACAGTCAATCATCTGGGTCAAGACTGCCTTGGGATTACCCAGGATGATGGTGTCGGTGACGGTCGTGGTCTCAACCTCGGCCATTGATTCGGTTATCTGGATGAGCTTTCTTCCTTTTGCCCAGGCACCATAGCCCTCGAGGAAGCCCAGGCTCAAGCCGACAATGACGGCGACATCGGAGCTCCTTAGAATGGCGCCGCGAGCGCGGGCGCTGAAGGCAAGGGGATGGTCTTCGGGGACGGCGCCGCGTGCAGTCCTTCTGGTGATAACCGGGATGTTGGTGAGTTCAACGAAGTCCAGTAGCTCTTTCTCGGCGTGAGACCAGAAGATGGCTTCACCGCCGGCGATGATTGGTTTCTGGGCAGCCAGGAGCGTTTTCACTGCCTTCTCCACCGCTGCCGGGTCGCCGTGGGGTGGTGCTGGTTTGGGATAGGCATTGGGTACGTAGCCCTGTTGCTGGGACATCGTGGTCCTTGGCCTTAATATATCGGCCGGGATTTCGAGTACCACCGGTCCCTGAGGATAGGTCAGGGCGTCACGAATGGCTTTCTTGGTGAAATAGGCGAGGCTGGTGGGGCTGACAACACGCCGTGTCCACTTGGTACAGCTATTGAGTATCTGGTCGGCGCGGGCTTCCTGAAGGGCACCCCTGCCGTCTTCAGCGCCGGAGTGCTGGCCCATGATGGCGACGACTGCCGACTTGGCACTCTGCGCCTGACACAGGGCGCTCACCATATTGGTCATGCCCGGGCCCGCCGTGCCCATGCAGATGCCAACCTTGCCCGAAGAGCGGGCGTAGGCGTCGGCGGCATAGCCGGCTGCCTGCTCATGGCGCATGTGGACGAGTTTGATGCCCGCCATACCCAGACCAACCATCAGCGGGTTAAGGTGACCGCCGGCAATAGCGAAGTAGTATTCCACTCCCTCTTCTTTGAGGACGGCGGCAACATGCTTACCGCCTTGGACGGACTTTTCTGCCGGTTGTTGTGCCATGATGACTCCTCCTTAAATTCTTATATAAGATACCGTTCGACCTACCTAGCTTTGACCGCATCACCTCCTTTACTAGCTAATCTAGACAGCTCTAGCTAACTTTGAGCGAAAATAGCGATATGGCAACAAATAATATTACCAGAATGATGGTGAGTCGGAAAAGGGTCTTTTCTATACCGCGCCGGGTGCGGAAGACCGACCCTCCCTCGCCGAAGATACTGCCCAGTCCGCCGCCGCGCACCTGAAGCAAGATAGCCAGGATTAAGACGACGGAGATAATGATGAGCGCGATGTCAAGATAGATTCTCATAACAGCCTTCCTAGTCCCCCTTGAGTTTTCGGGTAAGAAGCTCCCCCGCCAGCCTGGGGTCGGCGCGACCCTTGGTCAGCCGCATCACCTGCCCGACCAGAAACTTGAGCGCCGTCTCTTTACCCGCCCTGAAGTCTCCCACCGCCTGTGGGTTTGAGTCAATCACCTGACTCACCACGCCCTCCAGTTCGCTCGCCTGGCTTATCTGTGCTAGACCTTTTGCCTTGATTATAATCTCTGCCCTCTCCCCGCTCTGGAACATCTCCTCAAGCACTGCCTTGCCGGTCAGGGTGTTGATGGTTCCGGCGCAGGAAAGGATTAGTTCACAGAGGTTCTCAGGACTGACTTTCTTTCCGAAATCGACGAGCTCACACTCGGATGCATTGACAATCCGGCTCACCTCGCCCAGGAGCCAGTTGCTCAGCTCCTTAGCCCTTTTATCTTCGGGCAGGCGGGAAGCTGTATCCGTCTTTAGACAGTTCTCGAAGTAGTCAGCCATGGCTTTGCTACCCGTCAGCAGACTGGCGTCATAGATGGGCAGTCCGTACTTAGCGACAAAGCGGTCACGCCTGGCTTCCGGTAGCTCGGGAAGCCTGGTTTTTATCTTCTCAACAAGTTCCTGGCTCGGCACAAGGGGAGGTAAATCCGGCTCGGGGAAATAGCGGTAGTCATGGGCGTATTCTTTACTGCGCTGGGATACCGTTTCCCCCTTTTCCTCGACCCAGCCCCGTGTCTCCTGGACTATCCTGCCGCCACTGGCTACTACCTGCTTCTGTCTCTTGGCTTCGTACTCCAGCGCCCGGTAGACCGCCCGGAAGCTGTTCATGTTCTTGACTTCAACCTTGGACATGAACTCTTTAGTCCCTTCGGGGCGGATGCTGATATTGGCATCACAGCGGAAGCTACCTTCCTCCATATTAGCCGTGGAGACACCGAGGTACTGCAGGATACTGTGTAGCTTGGTGAGGTACTCGCGGGCTTCCCTGGGCGAGCGCATGTCAGGCTCGGAGACTATCTCCATCAGCGGTACCCCGGAGCGGTTAACATCAACCAGGCTGTGCGGTTCCTCGTCAAGAGATGAGGAGTGGATGAGCTTGGCAACATCCTCTTCCAAATGAACACGGGTGATACCGATATCCTTTCTTTCGCCGTCAAGCTCAATGGCGAGATAACCCTTCTTGCCGATGGGGGCGTCATACTGGGAAATCTGGTAGCCCTTCATCAGGTCGGGATAGGGATAGTTCTTGCGGTCGAACTTGGTGAAGGCAGAGATAGAGCAGTTAAGGGCGAGTGCCGTCATCATGGTGTATTCCACCGCCTGCTCGTTGATGGTCGGGAGCACGCCGGGCATTCCCAGACAGATTGGGCAGACATGGGTGTTGGGTGGGGAATCCTGATAGTCTGCGCTGCAGCGGCAGAACATCTTACTTTCGGTCTTTAGCTGAGCGTGGACTTCCAGCCCGATGATGGTCTCGTAGTTCATAACTTCAGGTAGTATACCACTATCCCCATCTGCCGACAATAATGCGCCGTTCGTAGCCGACGATACACCTGTCTAGGCTAACGGGCCGGCAGTTGGCTTCGTTCGACCCTGGGCTATCAAAGGTAAAATATCCCTTACTACAATGGTTCGACCAGCGTTCGACTGAGCGTTCGACCGGGCTCACGCCGAGGTCTCACTTCGTGGTGACTCAGTGGAACCACGCCGAAGGCTCACCATGAGCGGATTTTTAGCGTCGCAATGAGTGGCTTTCCAGACTCGCCATGAGTGATTTCTGGTTTTTCCGCTCACCCTGAGCCTGTCGAAGGGTGCGGTCTCAGGCGTCCGACGAAGGGGTTACGGATTGCTTTTTCGCTCGCAATGGTAATTCGACTCCTCCAAGCCAAGATCATCTTGACAAAACTCTGTCGCTTAGCTTATTCTTAAAAGAACAAATGTTCGCTCTACAGGGGAAGAAGATGAAAGCCCTCTCGGCACGGCAGGAGAGAATCCTGAATTTCATCCGTGGTTTTCAGAGGAAGTGGGGTTTCCCGCCCAGCATCCGGGACATCGTGAAAGGCTGTGAGATTAGCTCGACCTCGGTGGCTAACTACAACCTCAACCTTCTGGAAAAGATGGGCTATTTACGCCGTCACCACGAGGTCTCTCGCGGCATCGAACTTCTGGACAGGGGTGTCGTGAAACACCTGGTGCCTCTCATCGGCGAGATTGCCGCCGGTAAGCCAATTCCGGTGCCCAATTCGGACACGTTCAGCACAGTTGCCACTGACACCATTGAGGTCACCGATGACCTGGCTCGGGGACAAAAGGACATCTATGCCCTAAGGGTAAAGGGCACCTCGATGATTGATGAGCTTATCAACGACGGCGACATCGTCCTCTTACAGACGGCAAACACCGTGGAGAACGGGGAGACCGCCGCCGTCTGGCTCAGGCAGGAAAAAGAGGTCACTCTTAAAAAGGTTTATCTTGAGGGCGGTCGCCTGAGGCTTCAGCCCGCCAATAGCCAGATGAAGCCGATATACACCGCCCCGGCTAATGTTGAAATCCAGGGACGGCTGGTTGCAGTCATCAGACAGCTCTGAAAAATGGGGGGGCTCTTATGGAAATGCCCTTGACAACAAGTAGATTTTGGATATTACTTAAGGGTAGTTTTGGGGCAGGGAAGGAGGGAGCATGGAAGTAAATATCAAAGGCAAAGGTCTTTATTCTCCGAAGATTGCTGCACGAATTGCTAGGATTCGCCCCCAGCATTTTCAAGCATGGGCGAAAGCCAATCTTGTTCATCCGATTTTCCAAATTCAATTTGGGAAGAGAACTGAGAACATCTATTCATATTATGACCTGTTACTCATACGTTTGATTAAACGTCTGAGAGATAAAGGGTTTCGCACTAAGGTCATCAAGAAAGCACTTGACACCATTTCAATCATGTCTGGAGGAGACCCATACGCTTGGACGAAGGCAACTATTTGTATAGATGCCAATGTAATTGTTGCCTTATTACCAGGAAAGCCAGAATGGAATCCCATCGCCGCATCTAAAGGGCCTCAAAAAATGGAGGTGGTTTTCTTCCCAGAGCTAATCGAAGAGTTAAAAAAAGAATTAGTTCCAAACAGATTCCGGTATGTGGAAGTAAATCCAGATGTGTTAGGAGGCAGCCCTGTTGTAAAGGGAACGAGAATCCCTACCACAATCATACGTTCAATGGAAAAACAAGGACAAGACCCTAAACAGGCTTACCCTGATTTAACGGATGCCCAAATTAAAGGTGCAGTAGCTTACGAGGAGTTTTTAGTAGCAGCTTGAGCTTTATAGCAGACCACAACGTATATGACCCCGTCGTGCAAGCACTTCTGGCAGTCAAGTTCGATATTGTCCGTGTTAAGGAAGTGACAAAGGAGACGGGCGACCCTTCCGTTATGGGGGTAGGCTTACTACAGAAGCGGATATTGATAACCTTGGATTTGGGCATCCCTTCTCAAGCTTATCTCTATCAGTTCGCACAGAACGGATTAACCATAGTGTTGCTAAGGTGGAAAAATTCCACTCCTCGGGATTGGCAACAGATGGTGCAAGTTATTCTGCGAGATGCCCAAATGTGGAGAGAAGCTGCACATAACGAACCCTCAATTATTAGCGTCTCTTATAGCAGAGGCAGCCGTATTAGACCGTGGAGCCAGATACCACCAATAATAGCGCTTCAAGCTAAGACAGATGCGCTCCAATCAAAGACAAAGCAGGGTCCCTCTCAGCAAGGGTACTTACTTTAACACTAAGACTTACTTCTTGTAGACTGGCGTGAGCCAGTGGGCATACTTCGGATTGTTGCCTTTAATGACGTCAAAGTAGAGCTTCTGGAGCTTGGCCGTGACGGGGCCGACTCCTCCCTTACCTACCTTGCGGTGGTCTATCTCGGCAACGGGAGTGAGGTGGGCGGCGGTACCGGTCAGGAAACACTCATCGCAGGTGTAAAGTTCGCCCCGGTCAACCAGTCTCTCCTCGGTTTCAACACCCAGCTCCTTCTTCGCCAGCTCCATGGTGGTCGCCCGGGTAATGCCGGGGAGAATACTGCTTGAGAGGGAGGGGGTCACCAGCCTTCCGTTAATCACCAGGAAGATGTTCTCACCGCTGCCCTCGGAGACATGCCCGTCCGGGGTCAGCATGATTGCCTCGTCAAAGCCGTTGTCCACCGCCTCGGTCTTGGCAAAGGCATTGTTCACATAGATACCGGTAAATTTGAACTGCGGCGGGATAGCGTTGTCGTCGGGACGCCGCCAGCTGGACACACAGCAGCGGGCGGCATCAACATCAAGGTAGCGCCCCCAGGGGATGAGAAAGACCAGAAAGTCGGCTTCAAGGTTGTGCAGACGGACACCGAGGGCTTCGGTTGACTTGTAAGCCAGCGGGCGGATGTAGACATCCTCCTTCAGACCACACATGTTAACCAGTTTCAAGGTAATCTCGCAGAGCTCCTGAACGGTGTAGGGGATGTCCATCTTGAGCGCCTTACAGCCATTGAGCAGCCTCTGGTAATGCTCCGCGACACGGAAAAGATAAGTCTGCCCCTGCTCGCCGTTCCAGTTGCCCCGGATACCCTCGAAGAGCGCCGTGCCGTAATGGATTGAGTTGGTCATGATGCCCATCTTGGCATCGGCGAGGGGCATGAACTTCTTCTGAAAATAAGCGTATGACGGCATAGCCTAATCTCCCTCAGACATAATGCGAAATATTATAGCTGTAAGCTAAAGAGAAAACAAGGCAAGTTGGTTTTAGCCAATCTTGCTCGGAACGAGAGAAACGAATGGTTGAACGGTCTCTCAGATTCCCTCAATTTCAGTTGATAGCGAATCCGTTCCCGTAGCGGTGTGTTATAATTCTCCCAGATGGCAAGCGAAGCTCCCGAGGAGAAAAAGCAGGGCTGGCTCAGGCAGAACCTTGTCCCTCTCTTGACCCTCTTACTAATCATCGCTATTTCCCTGACCATCTTCTTCCTATCCCGGCGCTACTCCAAAAGACTTGAGGCGCTCAAGAACCTGGGCTACCTGGGGGCTTTCCTCCTGAGTCTCCTTTTTAACGCCTCGGTCATACTTCCCGCCGGTAACATCTTCGTGGTCGCCGCCCTCGGGGCGCTGATGCCCCTGCCTCTCCTGGTGGGACTCGCCGCCGGCAGCGGCGCCGCCCTCGGGGAGCTATCCGGCTATCTGGCGGGAGCTAGCGGCAGACAGCTTTTAGCGAAAAATAGAGGGAATCTTTACTTAAGGGTGGAGGGCTGGGTCAGGAAGTGGGGTTCCCCCATCATCTTCGTCTTCTCCGCCGCCCCTTTCTTCTTTGACCTGGCGGGCATCGCCGCCGGTGCACTGCGCTTTCCTCTGCGGAAGTTCCTCATCGCCTGCTGGCTGGGACGGACGCTGCTCTATATCGTTGCTGCCTATGCTGGCGCCAGGGGCTGGGAAGCCTTACTTAAGCTGCTTGGCTAAGAGGAAGGAACTGAGAAGCAGGGAAATCAGGCAGATAGAGAGCATCACCAGATAGCCTGAGTTCGCCCTCACGCCGTTAAAGAGGTCAATCAGAAGCCCGATGGGTCGGGCTAAAGCCGAGCCGGCGGCGCTAGCCATGTTGCAGAGCCTCAGATAACTCCCCTCCTCACCGCTCCTCACCAGGTCGGTGGCAAGAGCCCAGTTAGCAGAGAGGAAAGTGCCGAAGGCAATGCCCAGAAGTCCCGCCGCCGTGATAACCAGGAAGTAGTTCCCCCTGAAGAACAAGATGAGCAAGACCCCTCCGGCGCCCAGAAGCCCGGAGAAGACCCCCACCGGTCGGCGTCCCAGACGGTCAGAGAGCCCGCCGGCGGGGTAGGCACTGAGTAGCATCCCCAAAACCGCCGGGGCGGAGAAGCTGGCGGTTGCCGTTGCCGGACTTTTCACCCCGACCACATCACGGAGAAAATACAGGGCGAAAGTCTGGATGGTGGTGAAGGCGAGAAAAAAAGGAGCCGGGAGAGAAGATAATACCTTAGTCCGGTGTCACGCCACAGCCTGGTCTTAAGGTAGCTTCTTAAGCCCGGGATGCCATGGATTTTCTCGGCTGGCAGTGTCTCCTCAATCAGGGTAACCGTGACCACACCCGCAATCAAGATGAGCGCCCCCATCATACCCAGAGAGAAAAAAAGCCCTGAGCTTTCATGAGTTGTGGCATAGTCATCCATGAGACGGGCTACCGGGTAGAGAAGGACGACCCCGCCCAGTATTTCAAGCATGCTCTTGACCCCAGAGGCACGCCCCCGCTCGGCTGAGGGCACCAGCTCGGGGATGAAAGCCTGGTAGGGCGCCTGTGCCGTGTTGGTCGCAAACTGGAGAAAGAGGTAGCTCAGAAAAAGGGCGAAATAGCTCCCGGCGAGACCCAGAAAGGGCAGGATGAGCAAAGCGAGCACCGTTCCTGTGAGAAGATAGGGACGCCGCCTGCCGAAGGTGAAGCGGGTGCGGTCGCTCAGCGCCCCGACAAGGGGCTGGGTCACCATGGCAACAACGAGACCGCTAAAGGTGAGCAGTCCCAGGTAGCTGTTTTTTCGGGTTTCAGCCACTAGGTCAAGGAGCCTCATCGGCAGGACGATGGCGTGGAGACTGCTCCACAGGGCGGAGAGGGCAAAGCCCATTACCGTCAGCTTCAGGTAACCGATGAAGCCAAGCCTTGGGTCAGATGCTCTTCTCATGAGTCCAAGCTCAATCTAAGCATAGCCAGAAAGGAAGAATTCAGCTTCGATGATAAGCTAGGGGTAAAGCCCCAGACCATCTACCGCTATGGTCTCGGGATAGCCCAGCATGACGTTCATGTTCTGGATTGCCTGTCCCGAGGCCCCCTTGACCAGATTATCCAGCACGCTAACCACGATGAGCCTCCCCGTCCTCTCGTCGGCGGTGGGGTGAATGATACAGTAGTTGCTGCCCGAGGTGTACTTGGTGTGGGGCGGGGTGCCAAGGACACGAACAAATGGCTCGTTCTTATAGAAATCCTTATAAAGCTCCAGGAGTGCCTTCTTACCCTCCTTACCCGCGCCAATCTTGCCCGGGGCGAGGGGGGCGTAGACCGTGGTCAGGATACCCCGAATCATCGGGATGAGGTGGGGGACGAAGGTGACCTTTAGCGGGAGTTTCGGGTTGAGCAAGGCAAGCTCCTGGGTAATCTCGGGCAGGTGCCGGTGCCCGCCCAAGGAATAGGCAGACACGTCCTCGTTGACCTCGCTGAAGTGTGCGCTCAGGCTCAGCCCTCTTCCGGCGCCGGAGACCCCGGACTTGGAGTCAATGATGATGTCGCCCTGAATCAGCCCCTCTCTGAGCGCCGGGGCGAGAGCCAGGATTGCCGAGGTCGGGTAACAGCCGGGGTTGGCGATAAGCTTCGCCCGGGCAATCTGGGGTTTGTAAAGCTCGGTCAGTCCGAAGACCGCCTCCTTGAGCAGGTCGGGGGCGGGGTGGGTAAAGCCGTACCATGTCTCGTATAGCTTCGGGTCCTTTAGGCGGAAATCGGCGCTCAGGTCAATTACTCGAAAACCTTTTCTCGCCAGCGGCGCCAGGATTTCGGCGCTCTCTTTGTGGGGCATGGCGGCGAAGATGACGTCAACCTTGTCTGGCTCAAGCTCGGCGGTAACAGTTAGGCCGCTATCGGGAAGATGGGGAAAGACATCTGAGAGCTTCTGACCGGCGGCGCTCCTTCCCGAGACCGAGGTGAGTTCTACCTCGGGGTGGTGGTAAAGCAGTCTTGCCAGTTCCATGCCGGCGTAGCCGGTGACGGCGATAATACCAACTCTGGTCTTAGCCATGACAAACCTCCGTGCTCTGGTAGCGGTAATTGTAGCACAAGACTGGAGTTCACAAAAGAGAAGGATGGCTATCGTCAGACAGGGTAGACGGACTGCTTCAGGCTAGCGCCCTCACAATGACACCGGCTAATAGCGAACAATACCTCACCGCAGGTGGTTGCTCGCTGAAAGCCTGAGATGCTAAAATTGGCTTTGATGGGCTAGTCCGTTATGGCTAGCCCCTTGAGTGTTTGGAGAAAACTTGGACACAAGGAATCTGACCGGTCTGGTCGCGGGCACTACCCTCTTCCGCCGGCTAGTCAAGGAAGTAAAAGCACAGAATGGTCTCGCTCGAGCAGAGGTGCTCAATGGGGCTAAGCCCTATCTAATCAGTGCCCTGTACGGGGAACTGAAGTTACCGTTACTTCTGGTTACCGCCGAGGCGGATGAGAGCCGGAGGCTACACGAGCAGATTAACTCGTGGCTTAGCCCAAATAAAGTAACGCTTTTCCCCCCACCCGATAGCCCCCCCTACCAGCGGCTTGCTACCGACACTCTGGGCGAATACGAGAGGCTCGGTGTCCTCGCCGCTCTCGCCGGAAACGAGTCAAAACCACTCCTCATCGTTACTTCGGTCTCTGCTTTAAGGCAGAAGGTGATGTCTTATCAGGACTATGTCTCAGCCTGCCATACCGTAGAAACAGATACAGCAATTGACCTTTTCAGTCTCCTGAGCCGCTGGCAGAAGCTGGGCTACGAGATGACCGCTACCGTTACCGCCCCCGGCCAGATGAGCCACCGCGGCGGGATACTGGACATCTTCCCCCCAGCGGGTGAACTTCCGGCGCGACTTGAGTTCTTCGGTAACACTATTGAGAGCATCCGCCTCTTTGACCCGGCGAACCAGCGCTCCCTGAATGAAGCCGACTCGGTATTTATCTCCCCGGCGAGAGAGGTGCTGGCTCCGTATCAAAAAGACAGGACAGAGATGGAGGAAATTTTTGGCAAGCTCGACCTGAGCGGGGTCAGTCCCGACCTCAAAGAGTCCTACCGAGAGGAAATTGCCATGATGCTGAACGGGGAGACGCCCGAGAACCTCGCCTTTTATGCCCCGCTTTTTAACGAGGGTAGCCTTCTCGACTACCTTGCGCCAAAGACCCTTGTTGTACTTGATGAACCCTCGCTGGTCAGTCTAACTGGCGAAAAGCTGGATAAAGAATCGGTAGAGATTTTCGCGGAAAAGGTAAAGCTGGGCGAAATTCCTCCGAACTCCCCTGAGCCGTACCGGGGCTGGGCTGAGCTTGCCGCCGGGCTAAACTCAATGAAACGCCTTGAGCTTGCCGAGTTCGGTGTCGCCGGGGATAGTGAGATAATAAAGTCTGGCTTCAGCCTTGTTCCGTCCTTTGCCGGACAGCTACCCGTTTTTATCCAGCGGGCAAAACAGCTCATCCGCGAGAAGAAGCGTATTGTCGTGGTGAGCCAGCAGTCGGCACGATTAAGCGAGCTTTTCGGTGAAGCCGATGTCATCGCCCCAGCCCTCACCGAAATCAAGGAGGCTCCGCTGGTCAGCTCGCTCACCCTGGTTCAGGGACAGCTGGCATCGGGCTGGGTACTGGATAACGAGACCTATCTCTTCACCGATGCCGAAATCTTCGGCTTCGTCAAAGCCGGGCACTTCGTGAGAAGACATTTCGCCGCCAGGCCCAAGCCCCTCACCAACTTCAAGCCCGGGGACTATGTGGTGCATATTGAGCACGGCATCAGCCGGTTTCTGGGGGTAACCCGGATGAACGGAGATAGCGCGCGGGAATACCTCATCCTGCAGTACGCCTCAGGTGACAAGCTCTACGTCCCTACCGACCAGATAGACCGGGTCGCCCGCTATGTCGGGGGCGGCGAAGAGTCGCCGGTCCTGAGCCGTCTGGGTACACAGGAGTGGCACCGCACCAAGGAGAAAGTCAAAAAAGAGGCCGAGGCGGTCGCGAGGGAACTGCTTGAGCTTTACGCCACCCGCGAGGTCGTCCCGGGTTTCCAGTTCTCCGGCGACAGGGTCTGGCAGGAGGAGCTTGAGGCTTCCTTCCCCTACGTTGAGACCCCCGACCAGCTCCGCACGATAAGAGAGGTCAAAGCCGACATGGAGCGGGGTAAGCCCGTAGACCGGCTCGTCTGCGGCGATGTCGGCTACGGCAAGACCGAGGTGGCGGTGAGGGCTGCCTTCAAGGCGGTCATGGACGGTAAGCAGGTTACGGTTCTCGTACCGACAACCATTCTTGCCGAACAGCACCTTCTCACCTTCCGGCAGAGGCTGGAAGCCTTCCCGGTTAAAATTGAGTCGCTCAGCCGGTTCCGCCCCAAAAAAGAGCAGTCCGAGGTGATAAAAGGGCTCAAAGAGGGCACGGTTGACATCGTCATCGGGACGCACCGTCTTCTCCAGAAGGACGTCGTTTTTAAGGATTTGGGGCTGGTCGTAATTGACGAGGAGCACCGCTTCGGCGTGAGGCACAAGGAGCACTTAAAACAGCTCCGCAAAGAGGTCGCCGTGCTCACCCTGAGCGCCACCCCCATCCCGCGCACCCTCCACATGTCGCTCACCGGGGTGAGGGACGTCAGCATGATGGAGACACCGCCCGAGGACAGGCTCCCTATCAAGAGCTTCGTCGCCGAGTATGATGACCGGCTGGTCAGGGATGCCATACTGAGGGAGATGGCACGCAAGGGGCAGGCCTTCTTCGTCCATAACCGCGTGGAGTCTATCGCCACCATTGCCGCAAAATTGAAAGCCCTCGTCCCCGAAGCCAGATTCGCCGTCGCCCACGGGCAGATGCCCGAGGACGAGCTTGAGCGGGTCATGCGGGACTTTGTCCTGCGTAAATATGACGTCCTCATCGCCACCACCATCATCGAGTCGGGGCTGGACATGCCCAGCGTCAACACCTTAATCGTGAACCGTGCCGACAAATTCGGCTTGGCCCAGCTCTATCAGCTCCGGGGCAGAGTCGGGCGGGGGAGCGAGCTTGCCTATGCCTACTTTCTCTTTGAGCGTGACGGTAAGATGACGGAAAGCGCCGCGAAGCGTCTGCGCACCATCCTGGAAGCCTCAGCCCTCGGTGCTGGTTTTGACATCGCCATGAAAGACCTGGAAATACGGGGGGCGGGCACGCTCCTGGGGACGGAGCAGAGCGGGTTTGTGAGCGCGGTGGGCTACGAACTCTACTGCCAGATGCTCTCTGACGCCATCGAGAGGGAGAAGATGCAGCGGGCGGGGGAGAAGGTTGAGCCGGTGAAGACCGAGAGACTACCCCAGACCAAAATTGACCTCCCCTTTACTGTCTCTATCCCCGAGGACTATGTAACCGATATCGACAGCCGGCTTGATTTATACCAGCGCCTGACCCGGATGGACAAGGTCTCTGCGCTTGCCGACTTTGAGAGCGAGCTTACTGACCGCTTCGGCAAACCGCCCCAGGCGGTAAAGAACCTGCTCTACGCGGTGAAGATAAAGCTACTTGCGACCCCTGTGGGAATTGAGTCAATCGTGAGTGAGCCGGGGTTCATCGTGGTCAGGCTTCTCGAAGGGATGAAGTTTGACCCGAAGAAGCTGGAGCCTTTCCTGAAATATGGTATCAGATTCACGGCAAGCGAGCTAAGGATAAACTCCCGGAGGCGTCTGGGGGCAGAGTGGATGGGACTACTGGAGGAGATACTAAATACAATATCCTAAAACCAACCTTGTCATTATCTTCCTCTAAGCGATACACAAAAGTGCGATTCCCAACGAAGAGATCCACAACTTGACACAGTCTTAGGTTTATGGTAGTGTAAATTTAGTCCGGGAGGGCTGCTAGCTGAGCCCGTGGAGCAAAAACTCCCCCGACTGCTGTATAGTTTATTCGTGTACATTCTATATTTGGATGAATCAGGTACCACACCAGAGTCCAGCTATTTTGTTGTAGCTGGGCTCGCTGTTTTTGAACGGGAAATCTACTGGTTTAGTCAGGAGCTCGACAACTTACAACAGCAGTACTTCCCTGGCACAACAGCTCCTATTTTGTTTCATGCTACAAAGCTTAGAGTAAGAGAGGGCGAAAAGGTCGAAGAGCCTTGGAATAGCCTAAGCGATGAAAAGAGGAGAGAGCTTAGGGAAAGAATATATTCCATTTTACGAAATCGGCGTGGTATCTTATTTGGATGTGCTATAGAAAAGAGACTGGCACATGCGCGCTCAGAAGACCCTTATGAGCGTGCATTCGAAGACTTAGTTAGCCGTTTCGATTTGTTTCTGAGTCGCCTAAACCGTCAAATGACGGCGGAAGGTAGAGATGAACAACGTGGCCTTATCGTTCTTGCAGAATCTAGTTATCAGAAAACCATTGCCCTTTTAGCTCGGCGGTTAAGTGAACAGGGCACTCGCTGGGGTTTGCTCCACAACGTTTGCGATGTACCTTTATTTGCTCCAGCCAAGGATACTAGACTTTTACAGTATGCGGATTTCTGCGCGAATGCAATTTACGGAAGATATCACGCTAAGCTTACTGGTGATTTTGATTCCATAGCTCCGAGATTTGACCAAGACAGCGGTGTGATTCACGGTCTGTCGCACCTGTCGACTGATGCTGCTTGTGCTTGCATCGCCTGTTTTAGCCGCCGTAGTCGCCAAGTGACATTCCCTCCAGCTTAGTTTTTTTCTGAATTGACACCTACCTTATAATCCAGTATCATTCTCTTACTTTCCATTCTCTCAAAAGGATTACTAATTATGTCTTCTGAAGTTTTGATTATCGCTGGAACTGCCGCCTTCATCGGGCTGACCCACGCCATCCTGGGGCCCGACCACTATGTCCCTTTCATCGTGCTGGCAAAGGCGCGCGGCTGGAGCGGGCTTAAAACCCTCGTTATCACTTTCCTCTGCGGGCTGGGGCACATCCTCAGCTCGGTGGTGCTGGGCTTCATCGGCATCGCTCTCGGCATCGCCGTCTTCAGGCTGGAAGCGATTGAGTCCTTCCGCGGGGAGATTGCCGTCTGGCTTCTCATCGCCTTCGGCTTCACCTACTTCATCTGGGGACTGCACCGGGCACTGCGCAATAAGCCTCACAAGCATGTCCATGTCCACGACGGCGAGCTTCATAGCCACATCCACCGCCATACCGGCGAGCATACCCATGTCCACACCTCTGAGTCCAGAACAATGACCCCCTGGGTGCTCTTTATCGTCTTCGTCTTCGGTCCCTGCGAGCCGCTGATTCCCCTCATCATGTACCCGGCGGCGAGGCACAATATGCTCGCTGTGGCGCTGGTCGCCCTCGTCTTTGGACTGGCTACCATCGGCACCATGCTGGTAATCGTCATGGCTTCTTTCTATGGGCTTGCCCGCTTCAGTATCAGGGGGCTGGAGAGGTACTCTCATGCCCTGGCGGGGCTGACCATCCTCCTCTGCGGCGGGGCGGTCAAGTTCCTCGGGCTTTAGGCTCAATGCCATCATTGCGAGAGAATCCGCGCATTGCAAAAACCATGGGTTCGGTGTCTTGACAAATATCGCCAGAATTCCTAAAGTGTCATGGGTATAAAACAGCTAAAAATACATGGCAGTAGCTAAGGAGGTGCGCCGACCGAAATCTAACCCGGTTTTGAACCTTAATCATATTGTTGAAAGGAAGGGACGATGAAGGCGTTAGATGATGTTACCGTACTTGCCTGCGAGCAGTATGCCGCTGGGACCACCGCTACCCTGCCCCTGGCTTTTCTGGGTGCTACCGTAATCATGGTGGAACCCCCGGATAAGGGGCAGATAGGCAGGACGAACCGCCCCACCTACAAAGAGGGCGTTGATGCCTTCTACCACATCTGTCTCACCATGAACAAGAAGAGCATTACCCTTAATCTCAAGCATCCCAAGGCAGTTGAAGTCTTCAAGGAGATGGCGAAAAAGGTTGATGTCGTCCACGACAACCTGGGACCGGGGACGATGGACAGGCTCGGTCTGGGCTATGAAGCCTTGAAGAAAATCAACCCCCGGTTGATTGTGAGCACGGTCAAGGGCTTTGGGGCAGGCCCCTATGAGAAATTCTTCTGCATGGACGGCGTCGCCCAGGCGGCGGGTTCCTCCTACAGCCAGACCGGCTACCCGGATAAACCGCCGGTTTCCTCGGGCATGTCCATCGGCGATACCGGCTCCGGGATGTTCTCTACCGGGGCGATACTGGCTGCCCTCCACCAGCGCAGCATCACCGGCGAGGGACAGTACGTTGAGGTATCCATGATGGAGTGCTCCATGAACTACAACCGGGCTAACTACGCCCTGCGTCAGGCGGAGAGAGACCCCCTCTTCCAGGGTGCGCCTATACCCCGCTCCGGCAACATCCTGCCCGGCGTTGCGCCTTACAACATCTACAAGACCGGGGAGGTGGACAAGGACAGCTACCTGATGATAGTCGCCCGAGAGCAGAAGCAGTGGGACGGACTCCTCCGTGTAATCGGCAGGGATGACCTCATCGGCGACCCCAGGTACAAGGATGCCAACGCCCGCTGGCAGTGTGTCGCTGAGATAGACAAGATGATTGAGGACTGGACGAAAAAGCAGGGAGCTTACGATGCCTTCCACAAGCTGGCTAAAGCCGGGGTGCCCGTCGGTATCACCCTGAACACCACCCTGATGATGAGTGACCCCCACTACATCCAGCGGGGGATGGTGTTAGAGCTTGACCACCCCCACCGTGGTCGCTACAAGACCAACGGCTGTGTCCAGAGACTCTCGGACAACAAGATTGATTACGAGAACGGGCCGCTCTTGGGTGAGCACAACTCCGAGATATACGGCAGGTACCTGGGCTATACCCACTACGACCTGAACAAGCTCAAGGCTGAGGGCGTAATCTAAAGAGAGAAAGTGAGAATTAGATGGGAAAGGCTCTTGAAGACCTAAGAGTGTTAGACCTGACTCAGTGGGAGGCGGGACCCGCCTGCACCCTGATAATGGCTTTTCTCGGGGCGGATGTTATCAAGATTGAACCGCCGGGATCCGGCGACCCAGCACGGCACTTCTCTACGGTGCCGCTGGAACCGGGTGTAGACTCTTTCTATTTCATTTACTTTAACCAGAACAAGAAGAGCATCACCCTTGACCTGGAGAAGCTAAGGGGCAGGGCAATCCTCAAGGAGATGGTAAAGAAGACTGACGTGCTGGTGGAAAACTTCGAACCGGGGACGATGGAGAGGTGGGGGCTGAGTTATGAGGTGCTTAAGGAGGTTAACCCTGCTCTAATCTATGCCAGGGCGTCGGGCTACGGCTCCTACGGACCCTACGCCAACTACCCCGCTACCGACGCCACCGCTCAGGCGATGTCCGGGGACTTCCCCTTCACCGGCTGGCCCGACAAGCCCCCGGTCAAGCCCGCGCCTGACATCGGGGAGACAGGCGCCGGGGTAAATCTCTTCTCCGCCATCATGATGGCAGTCCACCAGAGGGAGAGGATGGGCAAGGGGCAGTTCGTCGAGGCAACGATGATTGACACGGTGATTAACGTCGGTCGTGCCCCCTACACGCTGATGACGATGGAAGAAGACCAGATGTTTCTGGGTCAGCCGATGCGGCGGGTGGGTGTCGGCGGTGGGGCTACCGCGCCGTCCAACATCTATCCCACCAAGGATAACGATGTCTACATCGTCTTCATGTTCGGCGCCCAGCACCAGTGGGAGACCCTGCTCAAGGTCATTGGTCACCCCGAGCTTATCGGCGACCCCAGGTTCGCCGACCCGAGGGTAAGGGGAAAACACAAGGACATTGTCGATAAGATGATTTCGGAATGGACCTCCCAGAAGACCGGCTATGAAGCTTTCACCACCCTCGCCGCCGCCGGTGTCTCCACGGGCGTCACCTACACCAGCACCCAGGCGATGAACGACCCCCATGTAAACTTCCGTAAAAAAGTGGTTGAGCTGACGCACCCGGTGAGAGGGAAGTACAAGACCCTGGGTTACGGCGCCATTCTGGAAAAGTCGCCGGTTGAGGTGACGAACGCCCCGCTTTTGGGGCAGGACAACGAGAAGGTCTACGCCGAGCTCATGGGCTACTCCAAGGCAGACCTGACCAAGCTCAAGAAGGTAGGTGTAATCTAGTAAATTCAGTCCCCTCCGAGTCTTCATCTAGGAAATCGAGTCACACGGGCAGGGGAGTTACCCCCCCTGCCCGATTTGCTTTGCGGACCGTATTGCGCTAAAGTTTATATTTGATTCCTATCACGGAGATAGAACTTAGAGTATGCTTTCATCAAAAACTATAGCTGCCCAGAAAATTCTTGCCGCCAGACTGCTGATTGGGGTGGTTATCGGACTAATCCTCTTCAAGATGGCGGTTAGCTGGTTTACCCGCAGTATAAGCATTATGGCTCAGACCACCGACAGCCTGCTCGACCTCTGCGCCGGTATCGTTACCTTTGCCACGGTGCGTATCGCCACCAAGCCAGCCGATGAGAACCATCCCTACGGGCACGGCAAGGTTGAGGACATGGGTAGCTTGGTTCAAGGTGCACTGATAATGGTCGCCAGTGTGCTTATCATCGTCTCGGCGGTGGAGCGGATTATGGCGGGTGTGGTGGTGAAGCTGGTGGAAGCCGGCATCGGGGTGATGCTCCTCTCAATAGTCGTGAGCATCGTCCTGTCCCGCCACCTGCTGAGGGTTGCGCATTCTACCGATTCTCTGCTCATCGAGGCTAACGCCCACAACATCGCCGCTGACGTCTATTCGGCAGTAGCCGTGCTCCTGGGGCTACTTTTGGTGCGGCTAACCAACCTGAATTACATTGACGCCATAATCGCCATCGGCGTGGCTTTATATATCTTTGTGATAGCGCTCAGGGTGCTCGCCCGCTCACTTGCCGGGCTTATTGACGCCAGGCTCTCCCCTGAGCAAGAAGCTATCGTCAGGGAGACTCTCAAGATTCATAACCACGAGGTCGCCGGTTTCCATGAGCTACGCAGCCGGCGCTCCGGCAGCGAGCGCTACATCGACCTTCATCTGGTCATGGATAAACAAATCAGCCTTGAGGAGGCACACCGCATCTGTGACCATATTGAGGGGGAGATAAAAGACAAGCTGCGCGGGGCTAACGTGACCATTCACGCCGAACCCTGCGATAGTAACTGCAAGCGCTGCCCCGCCGTGTGTTCCAAGCGCAATACGTAAGAGCCGGGGGTGTTCAGGGTGACACTCAGGATTGTCTGCGACAGTGTTGCCGACCTGCCCCCTGAGGTGCTCAAGGAGCTGGGAATTACCACCATCCCTCTCCTTGTCCGTTTCGGAGATGAGGTCTACCGGGATGCGGTTGACCTCAGCGTAAGCGAGTTTTACCAGAAGCTTATGAACAGTAGAGTCTTACCGGTGACCTCGGTGCCGCCGCCAGTAGCTTTTGCCGAGACCTACGACAGGCTCGCCGGGGAAGCCGATGAGATTCTGGTCATCACTCTGAGCTCCCGCCTGAGCGGCACCTATAGCGTCGCCTTACAGAGCATCGGACTGATGAAGAAGCCGTGCCGGGTGGTGGTGGTTGATTCTCAGGTAGCAGCCCTGGCGGAAGGCTTTGTGGTCGTGAAGGCGGCTCAGGTGGCTAAGGCTGGTGCCAGTCTTGATGAGGCGGTAAAAGTAGTCAAAGAGACTATACCCAGAGTTCACTTCAGGGCGACCCTGAGCACTCTTGAATACCTTCAGCGCGGGGGGCGTATCGGCAAGGCACAGGCGTTTCTGGGTTCAATACTCAAGGTTAACCCTATCATCACCCTTAAAGATGGGGTTGTTGAGCCGGTGACCAGAACCTACTCCCGCACCCAGGCGATAGAACACATTTATAATTTTGTCCTGAGCTTCCAGGAAGTCGAGGCTCTGGCAGTGGAGCACAGCGGCGATAGCAGTGACGCCGATAGGCTGGCAAGACGTCTGGGAAGCGTCTTCCCCAACCGACCCATCTACCGCTCCGGGGCTACCCCCGTCATCGGGGCGCACACTGGGCCCGGACTTCTTCTTGTAGCCGTCATGGGGGAAAGAAAACCGGGCATCAGCTGGTAAAACATTGGTATTATTTTCACTTGATTTATCACACTGACAAGATTACGAATTGCTTCGCTTGGCTCGCAATGACAAACCTGACTCACTGAGCTTGTCGGAGGGTGAGGGACGTCGCCATAAGCGGGAGGTCTCGTGGTGAGCCTGTCGAACCACGAGCGGTTATCAAATCTCGCTCTGTTACTAGCCCGCTCACCCTGAGCCTGTCGAAGGGTGAAGAACCCGCAATCAGTTTTTAGAGCTGGCTCAGGTATTTCCCACGGTTGCTCAGGAAGTTACGGTAGACCTGATAGTACTCCGTCTCCTCATAAACTACAGGCTTCACCGGCGCCTCATCGAAGCTGTAGAGCCGGGCGCCCGGGCAGGCGAGGAGAATCGGCGAGTGGCTGGCGATGATGAACTGGGCGTGACCGAGCTCGCTCATCTCTTTAAGCACCCTGAGCAGTCCCAGCTGGCTCTTGGGCGAGAGGGCTGTCTCCGGCTCATCCATCAGGTAGAGCCCTTTAATTTTGTAGCGGGCGGTGAAGTAGGCGATGAGGGACTGCCCGTGGGACTTGGTCATGAGAGAACTGCCGCCGAAGTACTTGAGGATGCCGGGGTCGGCGGCGGCGACCTCGTCCAGAAAGCGGACATAGTCCTGGAAGATTTGTGATGAGAAGAACGAGCCCGGGACGGCGTCCGCCTCCCACTCCAGCTCAATGAAGTTGAAGAGAGCTTCCTCATAGGGGTTAGCCTGATAGCGGGTGCGCACATCCTCCCAGATGTGAATGCCGGCACGCCGGCAGATAGCCCGGAGCAGGGTTGACTTGCCGGTGCCGTTTTCTCCGGCGAAGAGTGTCACCGGTGTGGCGAAGTCAATTGCCCCGGTCTTCTGGAAGATTTCTAGATTAAAAGGGTAGCAGTCCCCCGTCGGGAATTTCTCAGGATGAAGAACGACTCTTTTCAGATGCATGAACAGACTCCGGGGAATTCAGTTGCCGAAAAATTATAGCACAGCAGTGTTCGGTCTGGCCGTTCGTCTTGGCGAGTGTCGTGTCTGTGTCAATGCGAGGAGCCCTCACGCTTCGCTCAGGGTAAACTCTGCGACTTGGCAATCTCCTGAATTGAAGACTCCTCGCTTGCGATGGAGCGCAAAGTCCCCGCATTGACACTCAGGTTCACGCGAAGTAACATATTGGGCAAATGCTCGCCAAGGTCAGGAGCTGTGCCGTCATCGGGCTGGAGGGCGCCGTCGTCGAGGTGGAGGTTGACATCTCGCCCGGCTTACCCACTTTTATCGTCGTCGGGCTGCCCGATACCGCCGTTCAGGAAGCCAGAGAAAGAGTCCGTGCGGCAATCCGGAATTCCGGTAGCATCTTTCCTCTCCGGCGCATCATTGTGAACCTGGCTCCGGCTGACCTGAAAAAGGCAGGGCCCGCCTATGACCTCCCCATCGCTGTGGGTATCCTCCTGAGCTCGGAGCAGGTTACCGCCGATGTCTCCGATACCATCTTCCTGGGGGAGCTTTCCCTGGATGGAACCCTGCGCCATACCACCGGCATCCTGCCCATGGTGGCGGTAGCCCATAAACAGGGAATAAGCAAGACCATCGTCCCGATAGCCGATGCCCGGGAAGCCTCTCTGGTCGAGGGAACGAAGATACTCCCCTTCACCTCATTAACCGAGCTTACAAGCTACCTCCGGGAGGAAATCCCGGCGCCGGAGTGTAAAGGTAATGGGGTGGAAGAGTACAGCGTTCCGGTGTTTCAGACAACAGACCTCGCCGAGATTAAGGGACAGGAGCATGTGAAAAGGGCTCTTGAGGTCGCCGCCGCCGGGGCGCACAACGTAATTATGACGGGGCCCCCGGGTAGCGGTAAAACCCTTCTCGCCCGCGCCTTGCCCTCAATCATGCCCCGGATGACCAACGAGGAAGCCATCGAGGTCACCAAGATTTACAGCGTGAGCGGGCTACTGCCACCGGAGACGCCTCTGGTCAGGGAGCGCCCCTTCCGCTCACCCCACTACACCATCTCCCACGCCGGGCTGGTTGGAGGTGGACATTTCCCCAAGCCCGGAGAAATAAGCCTGAGCCACCGCGGCGTCCTTTTTCTGGATGAGCTACCCGAGTTTGGCAGCTCGGTGCTTGAGGTGCTCCGCCAGCCTCTTGAGGACAAGGTCATCACCATCAGCCGCGCCCAGGGCAGGGCGACTTTCCCCGCCAACTTCATGCTGGTGGGTGCCCAAAATCCCTGCCCCTGCGGTTACTACGGCGACCCCTTTAAGCCCTGCACCTGCACCCCGAGCTCAATTACCCGCTACCAGAAGAGGCTCTCCGGACCTCTTCTTGACCGCATTGACATCTTTGTTGACGTGCCCCACGTTGACTATGAGAAGCTTGCCGATGACCGGCTGGGTGAAAGGTCGGAGAAGGTGAGAGCGAGAGTGGCGGCGGCGCGCCTTATCCAGCAGGAGCGTTTCAAAGGAACGAGGCTACTCACCAACGCCGAGATGACTCCCGCCGAGGTGAGAAAGTTCTGCCAGACCGAAGCGCCCGCCCAGAGCCTCCTTAAAGCCGCCATGAAACAGCTTTATCTCTCCGCCCGCGCCTTCCACCGCATCCTGAAGCTCGCCCGCACCATCGCCGACCTCGAATCGAGCGAGCTCATCAGGGCAAGCCACGTGGCGGAAGCCCTCCAGTACCGCCCCCGGAGTACCGGCTAAAGTCAGAGTATGCCTATCTACGAAGGTTTCGCCGATTTCTACGTCAGGGGGATATGGGCGGAACACAGCCGGAGAATGGCATCACTTTTTCCCGGTATTCTGAGAAAGTTCGGTATCTCCCCCAAGACAATTCTCGACCTTGCCAGTGGCGATGGGACTTTCGCCGTGGCTATGGCGAGACTGGGATATAAACTGACGGGCGTTGATAACTCCCGGAGAATGCTTTATCTTGCCCGGAAAAGAGCACTCGAAGAGAAACTCAAGATGAACTTTGTCTGTAAGGATATGCGCTGTCTGGAATTCCACAGTGAGTTCGATGTAGCGACCTGCTGGTTCGACAGCCTCAACTACCTCATCGAAACGGAAGACCTGGCGAAGACCTTTGCCGGGGTCTGGCAGGCGCTACGCCCGGGGGGTTATTTCATCTTCGATATGGCAACCATCCCGGGGCTTCTGGCTTACTACGATGCCGGGATTACCTTCGGCGAGGCGCCTGTTCTCCTCCAGCTTGATACTGCCGATTCGCTTCTGATTAACCGTCCTACCTACGACTTTGATAAGAACATCGCCACCTGGCGAATTACTGGGTTCATGCGCCGCGGTAATACTTGGCGTCGTAGCGATGAGGAGCATAAAGAGCGGGGGTACACTCTGCATGAGATAAGGCACTCTTTTCTCGAAGCCGGGTTTACGGAAGTTACAGCGATGGGCGACTTAGCAAGTTTCCGCGCGCCAGAGGAAAATGACCACCGGGTCTGGTTTGTATTGAAGAAATAGACTGACTTTAAGCCTGTCCTTTGCGGCGGCTTTCCGCCGTCACTACCAGGACCGGCACCTCGCCGGCGCGCATTATCTTATCGGTGACACTGCCCAGCGCCCAGCGAGCGGTGCCGGAGCGACCGTGAGTCGCCATGATAATCAGGTCTACCCTGTTCTCCCGGGCGTAGTCAAGTATGGCTTCGGCGGGCGTGCCCTGGACTATGGCAGTCTTTACGGTGATGCCGTCCTGCGCCAGGAGGTTTGCCATCTCGGTCAGGTACTCACCAGCTTCGGTGAGCCATCTCTCGTTTTCCTCCGCCTCCCACCTCTTCAGTTCCTCGGTAAGACGGTCGCTCGCGGACTTGTCACCCCACTTGTAGCGACTGCCCCAGTCCTTGGGTTCGACCACGCTGAGCAGCACAATCTCGGGGGGTGGGCTTGCCTTGCTCATCGCCCTGACGTGGCTTAACGCAGACTCGGCGGTTTCTGAGCCGTCCATGGGCACCAGTATCTTGCGGTACATCCACCCTCCTCGGTTAGCGTTTCTTGGGGCTGACGATAAATACCGGCACCGGGGAAGCGGTTAGGACTTTCTCCGCCACGCTACCCAGTGCCCAGCGTGATAGACCGGAACGCCCGTGGGTAGCTATAACAATCAAATCAATGTTGTTGTCTTTGACATAATTCAGTATGGTCTCCGCCGGAGAGCCAATCATGACGCAGGTACGAACCACCATGCCTTTCTCAGCCAGTTTTGCGCCGACGCTGTCTAGATAGCTACGAGCCTTCGCTTGAGCCTTCTCCGCCATCCCTGCCATCTGTTTTTCCGATTCAACTCCACCCCAGGAGAAGCCTGCACCCGGTCTATAGCCTGAAACCACCGCCAGCAGAATTACCTCGGCAACCTGGCACCCGGTGGCAATCGCTTTCACATGCTCCAGACTGCTCTCCGCCAATTTAGAGCCATCCAGGGGCACCAGTATCCTGTTGTACATCCGACCTCCTTACTATCTTACGCCAAGGACGAGCCAAGTTTAACACGAAATAACTGTTTTTATTATAGCATAAGCTAGATTGGATAAGGAGAAGGTTTTTCCCTTCTCCTTCTGCTATTCAATTCAGTTTGCCGGACATTGTTTTTAGCCAGGGACACGGCTATCGGCGCGCCCAGAGGACGACGGAGAGGACGAGGAGAGCCACCCCGATAGCGATACAGACTCTGCCTCCGACCCTGAGCGAGATGAATGTCGGAAGCGAACGCTTCTCCAGATACTTCCGTACGTCGGGGCGTTTTGATAGCGAGGAAAAGTAATAACCCTCGTCCTTCCTTCCCCGGACAACCAGATTCACTCCGAGGAGGATAAAGCCCAGTCCCAGAACCAGAAGGGTTGCAAACCATTCTATCTGTGGCATCAGCCCGCCCCCAGTGGCAGTTCCTCTCGGGAAATAATATACGCCACTAAGTCCTCTTTTTCAACCGAAAAAGAGAGAATTCTAGAGTCATCGGAGGCGGCGGGCTCTTTTGAGTCAGCGTTAGCGCCTAGGCAATCTCGGCAGTTGCGCCAGCGGCAACCAGTTTGTCCCGGGCGGCATTGGCTTCCTCTTTGCCGACCTTCTCTTTAACCGGCTTGGGCGCTCCTTCCACCAGGTCCTTGGACTCCTTCAGCCCGAGACCGGTCAGCTCACGCACCGCCTTGATTACGTTTATCTTGTTGGCGCCAATCTCTTTGAGGACAACGGTGAACTCGGTCTTCTCTTCCTCGGGCGCTGCGGTCGGTGCCGCGGCTGCCGCAGGCATCTGGGACGCTGCCGGCGCGGCTACGGCGGCGGTGACGCCGAACTCGGTTTCCATTGCCTTGATTAGCTCTGCCAGCTCCAGGACGGTCATGCCCTTAATTGTCTTGATTAGCTCGTTAATATCTGCCATTTTTCACACTCCTTGTCTTTGTAATGTTACTTAGTTGCGCTACCAGTCTCAAGTTGCTTTCTTCTGGCTTCAAGAAGCCCGCTGAGCCCGGCGAGTGGCACCATGAGATGGCTTACCAGGCTGGCAATCGGTGCCTTGATGCCACCCGCCACCATGGATAGGAGCACCGGACGCGGCGGCAGGACTGCCAGTGTCGTGACCTGGGCGGTGGTGATTGGCTTATCGCCCAGAAAGCCGCCCTTAATCTTGAGCTGGGTGTCTCTGGTGCTCCTCACATAATCGGTCATAACCTTTGCCGGAGCGGCGGCGTCGGCGTAACCGAAGGCAATCGCCGAGGGTCCGGCAAAGATACTGGCGAGGCTGTCCTTGCCTGACTCCTTTGCCGCCATCGCCACCAGGGTGTTTTTCACCACCCTGAGTTCACAGCCCGCCGTCCGGAGCTTGCCCCTGAGGTTGGTGAGCTCAGGGGTCGCCATGCCCCGGTAGTCGGCGATGACACCGGAACTGCTCTTCGCCAGAGTCTCTTTGAGCTCGGCTACGATATTGGTCTTTCTTTCCGTGGGCATCCTTATCACCTCCTTCCATAAAAAAGTCCTCGTGCCACAGCACGAGGACACAGGAACTCCTGTTTTAACCTTCCTCGGCAGGCACTAAATTAAGCCGGCAACCGGCGCCTACTGTCTTGGGAAGAAAAAGCCTAAGCCGCCTTGGTTGAGAGCACCGACCTGAGGTCAAGTTTGATGCCGGGCCCCATGGTACTCGAGAGATAGGCGCTCTTAAAGTACTGCCCCTTGGCGCCCGAGGGCTTGGCCCGGTTTATCGCGTCAATGACCGCTACCACGTTTTCGGCGAGCTTCTTTTCATCAAAGCTGAGCTTACCCACCGGCACGTGAATGATGGCAGAGCGGTTCAGCTTGAACTCTACTCTCCCCTTACGGGCATCGGCAATCGCCCGGGGTAGGTCGGACTGTTGCACCACGGTACCAGCCTTGGGATTGGGCATGAGCCCGCGCCGTCCCAGGACTCTACCCAGGCGGCCGACCCTGCCCATCATGTCCGGGGTAGCCATGGCGACCTCGAAGTCCAGCCAGCCACCCTCGACCTTCTTAATCAGCTCGTCACTACCGACGTGGTCGGCGCCAGCCTCCTGGGCGAGCTTCTCTCCCTCCCCTTGGACAAAGACAAGTACCCTTACCTGCTTGCCCAGCCCATTGGGGAGAAGCGCCACACCCCTCACCTGCTGGTTGGCGGCGCGCGGGTCAACCCCCATGCGCAGTGACAGGTTTACCGTTTCATCAAACTTGGTGTAGCCCATCTTCTTGGCTAAAGCCACCGCCTCCTCGGGTAAATAGGCTTTTGCTTTTTCCAGAAGCTTTACCGCTTCCTGATACTTTTTGCCTCTCTCTGCCATTTTAGTCTTCTACCTTAATCCCCATACTCTTTGCCGTGCCGGCGACAATCTTTTCCGCCCCCTCAAGGTTCAGGGCGTTCAGGTCCTTCATCTTTATCTGGGCTATCTCACTGAGCTTGGCGTGGGAAATCTTACCCACCTCCATCTTCCCCGCCGTCTGAGAGCCCTTCTCTATGCCGGCTGCCTTCTTGAGCAGGTCGGTGGTAGGCGGCGTCTTGGTGACGAAGCTGAAAGAACGGTCTTCGTAGACGGTGATTTCCACTGGCACCACTGAGCCGGCTGAGCTCTTGGTTCTCTCATTGTAATCCTTGCAGAAAGCCATGATATTGATGCCCTGCTGCCCCAGAGCCGGCCCCACCGGTGGGGCCGGGCTCGCCTTGGCGGCTTCAATCTGCAGTTTTATGACCGCTTTAACTTTCTTCGGCATATAAGTCTCCTAGAGTTTTTCCACCTGGAGGAAGTCAAGTCCTACCGGTGTCTCCCGCCCGAACAGGGTGAGCAGAACCTTGACCCTGCCCTTCTCCAGATTAATATCATCCACGATACCCATGAAATCAAGGAATGGCCCGTCAATCACTCTCACGCTCTGTCCCTTGCGGAAGCCGACCTTGTATACCGGCGCCTCCGCCGACATCTGTTTCAAAATCCGGTTGACCTCGGTCTCCGGCAGAGGGCTGGGCTTGGCGCCGCTGCCGACAAAGCCGGTGACCCCGGAGGTGTTGCGGACGATGTTCCAACTCTGGTCGCTCAGTTTCATCTTCACCAGGACATAGCTGGGCAGTATCTTCTTGACCACGGTGTGGCGCTGGCCGTTCTTGACCTCAATCTGCTCCTCGGTGGGTATGACCACCTCAGCAATTTCGCCCCTGGTGTCCATGGACTTGATGCGCTGTTCCAGGTTCTTCTTAACCCGCTCCTCATACCCGGCGTAGGTATGAATGACGTACCAGCTTTTTTCCTTTTCTGCTGTCGCCGACTCCATAAAAACAACTTCCCCCTAAAAATTCTAACCGCCGATGAAAAGACGGATTAACATACTGAAGCCCTGGTCAATCGCCCAGAGGATAAACCCTACCAGAAGGGTGGTTGCCAGTACCATGGCGGTGAGATGCACCACCTCACTCCGGCTGAGCCAGGTCACCTTTTTTAACTCGGCTACAACCTCCCTGAGGAACCGGAACCGTCCCTTGACCCTCTTGGCAACTGTCTCGCTCATAGACTGACGGGACTACCTTACCTCCCGATAGAGCCGATGCTCGTGACAGCGCGGGCAGTACTTCTTCAGCTCAAGACGCTGGCTGTCGTTCTTCTTGTTCTTGGTGGTAGCATAGGTCCTCTCCTTGCACCCATCACAGGCAAGGTAGATGACGACCCTGTTTTCGCCCTTTTTTGCCACGGCTACTCAATAACACGGCTGACGCTGCCGGCGCCGACCGTTTTGCCTCCTTCCCGAATGGCGAAGCGCAGCCCTTTCTCCAGGGCTACGGGATAGATGAGCTTTATCTTCATGTTGATGTTGTCACCCGGCATCACCATCTCCACCCCCTCGGGTAGCTCAATCGTCCCGGTGACATCGGTGGTGCGGATGTAGAACTGGGGCTTATAGCCGTTGAAGAATGGGGTATGCCGACCGCCCTCTTCCTTGCTCAGAACATAGACCTGAGCCTCGGCGTAGGTGTAGGGTTTAATGCTTGTGGGTGCGGCGAGAACCTGACCCCGCTCTACATCTTCGCGCTCGATGCCCCTGACCAGAACACCGACCGCATCACCCGGCTCGGCGTAGTCCAGGGTCTTGCGGAACATCTCCAGGCTGGTCGCCACCGTCCGCTTCGGCTCGTGATGGAGACCGACAATCTCCACCTCTTCGCCCGGCTTAATCAAGCCACGCTCCACGCGTCCGGTGAGCACGGTTCCCCTGCCCTTGATACTCATGACATCCTCAATCGGCATGAGGAAGGGCTGGTCTTTTGCTCTCACCGGCATGGGTATATAGTCATCAACGGAGTCCATGAGCTTGAGGATAGGTCCGCACCATTTGCACTCTCTCTTGCCACAGCCACACTCAAGGGCTTTGGCGGCGCTCACCCGGTGCACCGGCACCTTATCGCCGGGGAAGTTATACTTGCTCAGGAGCTCCCTGACCTCAACCTCGACCAGCTCCAGCAGCTCCTCATCCTCCATCAGGTCACACTTATTGAGGGCGACCACAATGGCAGGCACCTCCACCTGGTGCGCCAGGAGCACATGCTCCCTGGTCTGGGGCATCGGCCCGTCCGGGGCGCTGACCACCAGAATGGCACCATCCATTTGAGCCGCGCCGGTAATCATGTTCTTGATGTAGTCGGCGTGTCCCGGGCAGTCAACATGGGCGTAGTGCCGTTTGGCTGTCTCATATTCAATATGAGAAATCGAGATGGTAAGGCCACGCGCCTTTTCCTCGGGAGCAGCATTAATCTGGTCGAAAGAGGTGAAGGCAGTGCTTGTCCCGGCTTTAGACAGCACCAGTGTTATCGCCGAGGTCAGCGTTGTCTTGCCGTGCGCCACATGACCGATGGTGCCGACATTCACATGTGGCTTGGTTCTTTCAAACTTCTTTTTTGCCATTATAACCCCCTTATCTCATGAGCCCACAATCAGATTCGAACTGATGACCCCGTTCTTACCAAGAACGTGCTCTACCGACTGAGCTATGTGGGCAAATTAACGACCAATTTTAGGTTAACGAACACGAAAAGTCAAGCTTCGCCCCTGCTCACAGGAAACGACGCTCCACTGAACAACCTTAAATACGGGAACCAGATATTTATAGAATAAGTCTAATGTGTGTTCTTGTCAAGAAAGATATTTGGCGGGGAGACTCTTGTTGATCTCACTTATTTCGAGTTATACTATTTTTTAAGAAGGCAGCTGTTAAGGAGAGACTTTGGACAATAGTGAATTTATGGCTATTATTGAGAACACACAAAAGCTCTTGAGGGAAAATACAGAGTGGCAAACTCGTTGGGCTGGCTTTGCGACTGATATTTGCAGCAATAAAAAGCTAATTGAGAGCATCCGCAGTAGCTTCCGTGAATGGTCTCCGCTATATGTCTATGTAACTACAACTTCGGCGAAAAATGCCCCAAAATCGATAGGCTTTGATTTGCGGTATATGGGACAAGCAGTTGCCAAGCTTACAGGAAACAAGGATGGGAATCACAAGCTAAGCACCAAATATACCAAGTCTAAATCTTATGACAAAAGCAATCTGGACAATTTTGGTTGTAACTTACGTCTTTCAAACGTTGACTGGCGCGGCGACGAGGCAACGGAATTTCGTAACTATTTCAATAAAAGAAAAGGTCGTCGCGAGGGCAACCGCAGTAATGATGAACATCGCCTAGAAAGTCTGATTTTGACGGAGTTTTTCAAAACGGAAAGCAAGGACAAGGCGCTGCTGAATGTACAACCAGTAACACCGATTAAAAATGTCCGTTTCCCCATGCCCACAAACATCAAAGCAAGTAACCATAAAAAAGTGGAAATCGGTTATGGCCATATAGATATCTTGACAAGGGTAGGAAGAGGCAGAGCAACACACCTGTGTATTATGGAATTGAAGGATGTTAACAAAAGTACAGAACCACCCAAAGATACAGTGAAACAGGCAGTGGCTTATACAACGTTTATCCGCGAACTGCTACGCAGCGATTCTGGAAAGCTATGGTGGAAGCTATTTGGTTTCAGTGGAGAGATACCGAACCAACTAGTGCTGTATGCGGCATGTGTGATGCCCCCTAATAATAACAATGATTATTCCTTCGGCGGATTGGCTCTGCCTGTTGATAGAGATACTATCGTGCTTCACTACCTCTATTTTAAAGAGGAAAATAACAAACTCAAATTTTTAAGCACGAGTATTCCGGGCATTGAAATAAGATAAATCTTTATGCAAATTACCATTTATCGCGGCACCAGAGAGATTGGCGGAACTCTAATTGAGATCAAAACAAAAGCAACTCGTGTTTTGATTGATGCTGGATACCCTCTGTTTCTGAACAACGAGCCGATTGATGATGGTATTGCTAAGCTATCTTACTCAGAGCTTCTTGCACTTGGCGTGCTGCCTAAAATTGTCGGCTTATATGCCTGGGATAAACCAGACTTCGATGCCGTGCTGATCTCACATGCGCATATCGACCATTACGGGCTTTTAAAATATATCAACTCCATGATACCCGTTTATATGTCTGCCGGAACCGAGAGACTCATTCAAGTATCTCAGCTTTTCAAAATTTGCGATAGTTTCGATGTGGAAATTAGAAAATTTCAAATGTACCAGTCTTTCCAAATTGGCGATATTAAAATAAAACCTTATCTGATGGACCACTCTGCTTTTGACGCAGCAGCCTTTGAAATCAACTCGGAAGACAAAACTGTAACCTACTCCGGTGATTTCCGTGGACATGGTCGAAAGGCTGTGTGTCTTGACCGCTTTTTAGAAACGGCAAAGAAACAACCCAATATTCTTCTAATCGAGGGGTCGATACTCGGGCGACTTGACGAAAAGATAATGACTGAAAAAGAGCTTGAAGACGCGGTCGTTGCACGAATGAAAGGATTGAACATTCCTCTACTTTTCCAATGCTCAAGCCAGAATATAGACCGTCTGGTAGGCTTTTACAGAGCGGCTCTGCGGCTGAAGCGGACATTTGTTGTCGATATCTATACGGCTAACGTTATGTATGAACTGCGGCAACTTGGAAACAACCTGCCCTACCCATCGCAGGAATATCCCAAGATAAAGGTGTTTTTCCCATACCGATTAACGCAAAAGATTTTTAACCAGATTGGAGAGGAGTACGCACGGCGTTTTTCAGAATATCATATCTCGCGCGAACAACTGAATAAGGTACAGGATAGTACTATTATGGCGTGTCGCCCATCCATGCGCATGGATATTGAAAGGTGCGGACTGCATGACGGCGTTTTCCTTTATTCGATGTGGCGGGGCTACCGCGACAATGAATATCAACAAATCTTTGAAAGGGCTCTGGAGAAGAGAGGTTTTTCACTGGAGGCGCTTCACACCAGCGGTCATGCATCAGTTGATGACATTAAACGTGTTACTAAAGAGCTTGATATGCAAAAGTTAGTACCTATCCATACTCTGCATCCTGATATCTTCTGTGAGTTATCTGACAGGACAGAGATTAAAGCTGATGGGGTAGCTTTTGAGGCTTAGAGGCTGGGTTGGATGTGAACCTTATATAATCAGCCCAGCTAATTTCTGCTAATTTTTGCAAGCACTGGTGGAGAGGGTAGGATTCGAACCCACGAAGCCCGTCAGGGCGGCAGATTTACAGTCTGCTCCGATTAACCGCTCCGGCACCTCTCCAGACTCAAAAACCAGCCCGAGAGGGGAGTCGAACCCACTAGCCTACCGATTACAAGTCGGTTGCGCTACCATTGCGCTACTCGGGCGTCAGTTTTACTTTAGCAATTAAGGCTAGGTAGGTCAAGTATTATAGCGCGCTAAGAATAAAAATCAAGCGTTGGCACTCATTCAACGGGGAAGTAAGATGGAGGCGACGAGCGGATTCGGACCGCTGAATGGGGGTTTTGCAGACCCCTGCCTTGCCACTTGGCTACGTCGCCTCTCGGAACGGACTCTATTCTAGGGTAAAAGCGGAAACGGCGCAAGCAACTAGGGTTGAGATTCGGGAGGCCGCAAGACCTCGGGATGCTCCTTGATTACCTCTTTCGCCGCGGACGCCGCATCGGCAAAACACTCGTCCATGCCCGGGCGCTGCCACCACTCTCGCTTCTCTCCCGAAGAGAACTCACCGCCCTTGACCATTATGTTAGCCCTGCCGAAGACCTGCTTTGCCGGGCGTTTACACTTGGGGCAGACCACCTCGGAGCTGTCTTTCATGCTTCGCTTTATTTCAAAGGTTAGATGACACGGCTCACATCTGTAATCGTATGTCGGCATGGGTCACCTCTATCAACCAAGAACAATCACCTTAATATTATCATGATGAGAGGTTTGTCTCAACTACTGCTTGGTTCTGGCTTTCTGCGCCTGGGTAAGGAGTGCCTCGAGCTTCTCATCACTCCCGGCGACGATGAGGACATCTTCCACCTTCACCACCTCGCTGTCCGGCGGGGCGATGATGACCTCCTTACCGCGTTCCAGGAGCAATACGGCTACCCCCCACTCGCCCTTGGGGCCAAAACCGAGAGCCGAGAAACTCTCCCCCACAAAGTAGGGCGGGGCTGTCATCTTGACCACGCCGTAGCCGGGAGCCACCGGGATGAAGTCTATGGCGTCGGCGGCGATGTTCAGCACGTGAGCAATCATTGTCCCCATCTCACGCTCCGGGTAGATGACCTTGTCCGCCCCGATTTTCTCCAGGATGCTCCCGTGTAGCTCGCTGTCAGCCCGGGCGATGATGTAACTCACCCCCAGCTTCTTGAGCAGGATGGTGGCGAGCAGACTGTTTTCGACCGCTGGCGTGGTGACGATGACGATGTCAAAGTTCCCGATACCCAGCTCTCTCAGGGTTCTCTCGTTGGTGGCGTCTGCCTGAACGGCGTGGGTCACCCGTGAGGCGATGTTCTGCACCGCATCCTCGTCGATGTCAAGCGCCAGCACGTCGTGTCCCAGGTCAAAGAGGGTAGTCGCCACGCTGTCCCCCAGCCGTCCTAGTCCGATGACCGCAACCTGTTTTTTCTTCATTTCCGCCTCCTAGCCGAGCCTGATGTTGTCCTTGGGGTAGTGATAGATTATCGGTTGCTGGCGTCCCGTGATGACTGATATGAAAACAAGGGGACCCAGACGGCCAACGAACATAGATAGCGCGACCACCAGCCTGCCTGCCACCGACAGACCGGGGGTTATGCCCGTGGTCAAGCCGACCGTGCTCAGAGCCGAGAATGCCTCAAAAAGCAGGCTGACAAATCCGAAGCCCTCGGTCAGCGACAGTACCGGCACCACAACTGAGACAAGCCCCAGGCAGAAAATAACCAGGGCTAAGGCTCGGTACACATTCGCCGGGGGAATCTGTCTGCCGAAGGCTACTGGGCCTTCTCTGCCCCGGGCTGAGTTCAGGGCGGCGGCGATGAGCACACCAAGTGTACTCACCTTGACCCCGCCCGCGGTAGAACCCGAAGCCCCGCCAATAAACATGAGGAACATGACAAGGAACAGAGAAGCCTCCCGCATCTTACCGATGTCAATGGCGGTGAAACCTGCGCTTCTCGGGGTCGCCGACTGGAAAAAGGAGATGAGGAGTTTTTGTGGCAGGGAAAATACCCCGAGGGTGTTAGAGGACTCGCTCCAGAGGATAAATATCGTGCCGAAGATGAGTAGTGACGCCGTGGTCACCAGCACTATCTTGCTATCGGTTAAAAGTTTGCCGAAACTCCTCTTGGTAAACACGTCGGCCACGACGATGTAGCCGATGCCCCCCAGGATAAACAACACGGCTATGGTGAGAAGGACAACGGGGTCTTTCTGATAGTCAGCGAGACTTTTAAAGTCCCCCAGAATGTCCATGCCGCAATTAGTAAAAGCCGAGACGGCGTGGAATAGAGCCCGCCACAGGGCTAAGCCAAAAGACACACCTCCAATCAGAAATCGCAAGAAGAGAAAGATAGTGCCTGCCCCCTCAGCCATCAGTGTGAACTTGGCGGACTCTCTGACGAGCCTGACCATACCGCCCGGGCTCTGCGTTCCCATCGACTGCCCGATGAAAAGTCGCTCGCGTAGTCCAATCCGTCTGCCCATTGCCATGAAGATAATGCTGGCGCTGGTCATAAAACCGAAGCCACCAACCTGGAATAGTATCAGAAGAACAGTCTGACCGAAAGGGCTCCAGTAGCTTCCGGTATCGACCACGACCAGACCGGTAACGCAGACCGCCGAGGTGGCGGTAAAAAGGGCGTTTACGGGTGGAGTGGGCTCACCCGTCCGGCTTGATACCGGGAGCATGAGGAGTATGGTGCCCGCGGCGATTACGGCGGCGAAGCCGTAGATGAGTACCAAAGGTGAAGCTCCGACAGTTTTCGGCCTGGCTGCTGCCGGAAGTGGAACCCGCCACGGTCTTACCACAGGGCGAGACTGCATGAGACCTTGCCTGCCTGGATGTTACCTTAGCCGTCTTAAGTGTAGCTCAGGCGTTAGCGTAACGCAATACAAAAAGTTCCGGTTGGTCGGAATCATGATTGCGAGCTACTGAGTGTCCCGACAAATGGATGAGATTGCCACGTCGCGGAGTTTACCCCGAGCGAAGCGTGAGGGCTCCTCGCAATGACGCGCCCTTGATTTACTTTGCGCCGGCGAGCCGGTTGCGGTTACACTGAGCGGCAAGACAGCACTTCGGGCAGGCGGGCTCCTTCCGGCAGACATCTTTACCCAGACGAACCAGCAGGGCGTGGTACTCGTTGAATAGCCGCGTGTCGTGCGGCAGTTTTGCCATAAAAAGCGCCTGATAGTCCCGGTAGCGGTCGCCCTTGAACTTAATGCCGAGGCGGTTAAGGATACGGCGGGTGTAGGTGTCAATGACAAAGACGGGCTTACCCAGAGCGTAGAGGAGTATGGAGTCGGCGGTCTCTTCCCCGATGCCGTAGATAGCTAAGAGCATCCGCCGTAGCTCTTCTGTGTCGTAATTGGCGAGTCTTTCTATATTGTCATGGCAGCGTTCCCCCAGCCACGCCGCCAGTGTTTTCAGCTTCAGCGCCTTGGCGTTGTGGTAGCCCGAGGGGCGGATTAGACGGCTGAGTTCTTCAAGCCCTATCTGTCTTAAGGCTTGCGGTGAGAGGGCGTCAGATTTCTTGAGATTATTAATCGCCTTCACCACGTTGCCCCAGTTGCAGGACTGGGTCAGGACGGCGCCGACCATGACCTCAAAGCTCTCCTCCCCAGGCCACCAGTGCTGGGGTCCGTAGTGATTCAGGAGGTTGGTGTAGATCAATTCCAGTCTCTCTTTAGTTGCCGGTTCTGTCACTTCTCGGCTCTCCTTGACCGATGATGGGGCTTGGGTTATGATAGATTTATCGCTTAACTTGATAAAGGAGGGTGGGTGATGGCAGACAAGGCTTTTGTGCTGATTGAGACCGTGGTCGGGAAGACCAAGGATGTCGTGGGCACTCTTAAACAGTTGCCCGGGGTGAAGTCCGTAGATGCCGTCACCGGTCCCTACGACGTGATCGCTGTGATTGAAGGGGAGACCCTCAACGACATCGGCGAGGTGGTAACCAGCCGGATTCACCCCGTCCCTGGTATCTCCCGGACCGTGACCTGTCTGGCGCTCAGCGCCATCTAGCTTCAAGACAGTTCCTTTAACTTCTGCTCTACCTCATCTATCGCTGTCTCGTCGGTGGACGCCCCTGAGGTTAGACCGATGTTTGGCTTCCCCTTGAGCCAGCCGGGCTGAATTTCCGCAGCGGATTCAATCAGGTGGGTTCTGGTGACCTTGGCGCACAGCTCCGCGATATGGTGGCTGTTGGCGCTGGTGTGCCCACCGATAACCAGCATCAAATCTACTTTCTCCGCCAGCCTTAACGCCGACTCTTGCCGCTCACGGATGTCATGGCAGATAGTATCAATGATGCGTAGCTCGGCGTCTTTGACCAGAGCGAAATCTATTAGATTTTTGACGAAGCGATTGAACTCTCCCGGTATTTGGGTCGTCTGGGAGAGGACTCCCAGCCGGCGCGGTAGCTCAGTAAGCTGGCTTAGTGACTTCTCATCCAGTGTCGCCAGCCCCTTTCCCTTAGCCCAACCCAGGACTCCCCTGACCTCGGGATGTTCGGCTTCACCGTAGATTACGGTGAAAAAGCTGGCTTCGGCAAGCCTTGCCGCAGCTAGCTGGGCGCGGTGGACGAAGGGACAGGTGGTGTCAATGACGTTCAGGTGATTGGTTTTCATCTTGGCTTCAACCTCTGGGCTTACCCCGTGAGCGCCGATGGCAACCCAATCTCCCCTGACTTCTTCCAAGCTTTCAACAACCACTACTCCACGCTCGGCAAGTCGCCTGAGCACCGGCTGGTTGTGCACCGGTGCTCCCAGGGTCTCCACCCTGCCGTGGGTGGCGGCGGCTTCAACGAGGAACTCAATAGCCCTTCTCACCCCGAAACAGAAACCGATGCCGGTGGCTCTTTCAATCTTAAGTGTCATCTTTTACCCTTTCGGCATAGACGCCGCGATAAGTCGCGGGAAGTAGCGCCGCAATGTGCCCCATTATATCATCCGTCGCCTCTTCAAATGTATTTCGGTCTGGCTTGACCGGAGTTGATGCGGGGTAAAAGACCTTCCCGACACTGACGTTTACCACGGGTCGGCTGACGAGCCAGCCCAGCCCTTTTATTCGTTCACTGCCGGAAATACCCACCGGGAGCACCGGGGCGCCGCTTCTTCGGGCGACGAGGGCAACCCCTGAGAAAGCCTTTCTGAGACCGTCGCTCTTGCTCCGCATTCCCTCGGGGAAGATGGCTAGAGCCAGACCCTCAGTAAGCACCGCCTCCGCCATGCGGAAAGCATCCAGGTTTATCCTGCCCTTTTTTACCGGTATGGTGCCGAAGCCCCTCACTAAGTAGGCCAGGGGGCCATAGCGGAAAAGCTCTTCCTTTGCCAGAAACACCGTCCTGCGGTCAATCACATGGGCGAGGAGGGGCGGGTCGGCGAGGCTCAGGTGATTGCAGACCACAATGAGAGCGCCCTCTTTCGGTATGTTCTCTCTGCCCTTGACCTCAAGCCTGATGAAGGAAACGAGTCTCCCGATGAGCCAACGGCTGAAACGATACGACCGGGACAAGCTCTCATCCTCCCCAGACCACTTTCCCACCGGCGATGGTCATATCTACTTTAAGGGCTTTTATCTCTTCCGGAGATGCGTCAAACGGATTGTGATTTAGTACCACCATGTCTGCCAGCCTGCCCGGTGCGATAGTGCCCTTGATTTCCTCCTCGCCGGAGGCATAAGCGGCGTTCACTGTGTACATCCTGAGCGCCTCAGCGGTGCTGACTTTCTCAATCGGAAGAATATCCTCACCGGTTCGGGTCTTGCGAGTCAGTGCCCCGTAGAGCACCAGCCCGGGGTCGGCAGGACTGACCGGGGTATCGGAGCTTGCCGCTAGGGTAATATCGCCGTCTATTAAGGACTTGAAGCGAAAAAGATAGGGCTTATCTGCTTCGGGTGTCCTGGACAGGTACCTGTCCCCGCTATGGTAGATGAAGCCGGGCTGGATGGCGACCACCGGTTTCAGTTTTTTTAGACGCTCAAGGAGGTCCGGTGGGCAGACGGTAAGGTGCTCAATCCTCTGCCGGGGCTTGAAATCGGGGGACTTTTCACGGGCGTGCTCCAGGGCGGTGATGGCGGCGCTGACGCACTCGCGCTGTGCGGCGTGGAGGGCGACTGGGAAATCCGCTTCAAGCGCAGTTGTGACCATCTGGTCCAACTCGCCCGGTTCCGGGTAGAGAGTGCCCGTGCTCTCGGTCAGGATTATCTTGACTCCCCCCAGCCTGAGTCCTTCGTCACCACTGCCATAGGTAAGTCTCATCTCCCTAAATGAGCCGATATGCTCATAGCCGAACATCATGAAGAGACGCGGGACAAAAATTCCTTTATCCTTGACGCTGTTTAATATCTGCCATCTGGCCGGGTCATTGACAACCGTGGCATCCTGGACTGAGGTTATGCCCAGGGCAAGGAAGTGTGCGCTGGCTAAGGACATGCCCCTTTCTATTTCGTTTTCGCTCAGAGGTGGTATCACTTTTTCCCTAATGTAGCCCAGCATCTCGTGGAGCACCCCGGTCGGTTCGCCGGTTGCATCCCGTTCAATGAGAGCGCCGGGGGGTGCCGGGGTGTTTTTCCCGATACCGGCGAGTCGAAACGCCAGTGAGTTCAGGACGCAGACATGAAGCCCGGTGTGGGCTACGACCACCGGGTGGTCAGGGGAAACCTCATCCAGCTCGCGGCGGGTGGGATAACGTTTCTCGTTGACGTAAAAGTCGCTGAAGTCAGTCGCCGAAATCCAGCGACCACGGGGGGTTGATTCAGCCTCGCGTCTGATTAGCGCTTTGACCTCGACGATTGACTTGACCTTCTCCGGGCTTACATCGAGGCTCATCAGCTTTCGGATGAAAGAGAAGAGGTGGCAGTGGGCGTCGTTGAAGCCGGGCAGGACAGTCTTTCCACTCAGGTCAATGACACTGGTCTTGGCGCCCCTGAAATCGGATGCTCCCGAATCATTGCCAACAAAAAGAATCCTTCCCTCTCCCGTCGCGACCGTACTCGCTCGGGGTTTAAGGGGGTTCATGGTGATAACGTTGGCGTTTTTGAGTATAATATCGGCAATACTCATGACTGATTGAGACTGACAGGGTTGTAACACTCTCGTAATATCTTTTAATTATAATCTCTGGCAAGTTTTTTAGATAGCGAGGGACTCAGATGGACTGTGCAGAGCTTACCGCGAAGCTGGTATCCTGGATTAGAGACAGGGTTACCGCCGCCGGCGCCGATGGGCTCGTCTTCGGCATGAGCGGGGGTATTGACTCATCGGTCATGGCGGTCTTGTGTAAGATGGCGCTTAATGACAGAATCCTCGGGCTGATTATGCCCATTGAGAGCCATCCCGATGACGAGGTCTACGCCCGCATGGTGATTGATAAGTTCGCCATTCCGTCAAGAAGAGTTGCTCTGGATGGTGTTTTTAATGCCTTTCTCAAGGTTTTGCCGAAATTAAGTGACGATGCCAAGGTGAACCAGATTGCCATGGCTAATCTGAAGCCGAGGCTCAGGATGACTACCCTCTACTACTTCGCTAATGAGCTTAAATACCTTGTTGCCGGCACCGGTGACCGGAGTGAGATTACCGCCGGCTACTTCACCAAGTTCGGCGACGGCGGGGTTGACATCGTGCCTCTGGCGAATCTGGTCAAGAGCCAGGTGAGAGAGCTGGGGACTCATCTGGGCATCCCCAAGGTGATTGTGGATAAGCCGCCGACACCGGGGCTCTGGCCGGGGCAGACCGGTGAGGGCGAGCTTGGCGTGAGCTACGAAGAGCTTGACCGCTTTATCCTGACCGGCAGGGCGACGGATACCGTGAAGCAGAGGATTGAATCGCTTCATGCGCGGAGTGAGCATAAAAGGCAGATGCCGGTCGCCCCCGATTTTCAGGTATAAGAGTCCTTTGGTCGTGACTTACCGGAACAGGAGGCTTGTCCTTCGACGTTAGTATCGTTGACTCTTGCTTTATCGCACTGAGAAGAGGTGCGGATTGCCACGTCACTTCGTTCCTCGCAATGACGGAGAGGGGTTTGGCAATGACACAACTCAGGCGAGCAATGCTCTCACTATTGCCGACATGCTATAATCTTGGTCAAGTCAGTTCAAGGAGGATTGGTTTGACCGATGCGGCTTTTGGTCTCACCATGACCGTAATGGGGATGGGGGTCACCTTCCTAACCCTCTTTCTGCTGACGCTGGTCATCCGGCTTCTGGTCAGGCTTTTCCCCTACCAGGAAACCAAGGAGAAAAAGCAAGATTAACCTCAGAGGAGGCTTTCTTGTCAGTCTGGATTAAAGCTCTCGAAAGCCTGGGACAGGGCTTTGCCAATCTTAGCTGGCAGACGGCACTCATGATTCTGATGGGCTGTCTCCTCCTTTACCTTGGTGTGGCGAAGAAGATTGAGCCGGTACTCCTTCTGCCCATCGGCTTTGGTATCATTCTGGGGAACCTGCCTCTGGCTGGACTCGCCGCCGGGGACGAGGGCGGGATAATCAACCTGCTCTATAAGGCGGGCATCCTGACCGAGCTTTTCCCCTGCCTGCTTTTCATTGGGCTTGGCGCCATGATTGACTTTGGCCCCATGCTGGGTAATCCGATGGTGCTCATCTTCGGCGCCGCCGGGCAGTTCGGCATCTTTCTTACCCTGTTTCTGGCGCTTATGCTCGGCTTCTCCCGGACCCAGGCGGTCTCCGTCGCCATCATCGGTGCCTGCGACGGGCCTACCGCCATCTATGTCACCGCCAAATACGCCCGGGAGCTTCTGCCGGCGGTCTCCATCGCCGCCTATGGCTACATGTCACTGGTGCCCATCATCCAGCCCCCCATCATGAGAATTCTCACCACGAAAAAAGAGCGTATGACCCCGATGCCTGCCGGTGAAAAGAAGGTCTCCCCCAAGGTGAAGCTTCTCTTCCCGCTGGTCACGGGTATCCTTACCATTCTCATCGCCCCGATGGGGGCGCCTCTCATGGGGATGCTCATGCTGGGGAATTTCCTCAAGGAGTCAGGGGTAGTGGGTCGGCTGGTCTCTGTCTCCGAGGGGGCGCTCGTCAATCTGGTCACCCTCTTTCTGGGGCTCACTATCGGCGCCTCCATGCTGGCAGGGGACTTCCTCAGGTGGCAGACGATTCTGGTCTTTGTGCTCGGACTTATCGCCATTGCCCTGGACACTGTAACCGGGGTGCTTCTGGGTAAGCTCATGTACTTAATCACCGGTGGCAAGATAAATCCGCTCCTCGGTGCCGCCGGCACCTCGGCGTTTCCCATGTCTGCCCGGGTGGTACAGCGTGAGGGACAGAAGGCAAACCCCAGGAACTTTCTTCTCTGGCATGCCATAGGGGCTAACACCGGCGGTCAGATTGGTTCGGTCATGGCGGCGGCGGTCATGCTGGCAATCATGAGCGGACTGGGGATAACCCCGGTTCCCTAGCTCTAACCTTGGGGCGGGTTGGCTGGCAGCTTTTCCCTGGCGTGGACAAGCCGGGTTAGGAGGCGGTTCACCGGGGTTTCAATGCCATGCTTTTCACCCAGCTTAACGATTATGCCGTTCATGGCGTCAATCTCGGTTTTTCTGCCCTGCCTCACGTCCTGAAGCATGGAGGAGTGGTGAGCGGCGGTAGCGGGCAGGAGCCGGCTGTAAAAAAGCGAAAGGTAATCCGCGGGGTTCGCGAAGCCCAATTTTACTCCCTCGCCTTTAGCCACGGCGAATATCTCGCTAACGACCTCTGCCATAATCTCTCTGGTCTCGGGGATTTTCCCCAGCACGCCGTAGTTTGAGCCGAGAATTGCTGAGAGGGCGTTGAGGCAGGAGTTATAGAGGATTTTCCCCCAGAGGTAGTGGTTAATTTCTGTCGTTGCCTCGGTGGGGATACCGGCTTCCGTGAAAAGCCGGGCTACCTCAGCGATACGCTCTAAGGGAATCTTGCCTGATGGGCTGCCCAGCAGTACCTTATCGCCGAAGACAGTGACCTTCGCGTGACCCACCTCGGGCATTTCAACCCCGAAGATGACCCTTCCGCCCACGGCATGTTCCTCTCCTGCGAGGCGGGCGATAGCTTCTAAATTGCCCAGACCGTTCTGCAGGGAGATGACGAGGGTCTTGACTCCGACGAGAGGGAGGACTTCCTTAACCGCTTCTTCGGTGTCAAAGGCTTTGGTGGTAATCAGGATAAGGTCAAAGTCCCTGTCCTTAATCTGGCTCACCTTGGTAAAGGTCTTGAGATTGGTAACGTGGTGTTCGCCGAAGATGCCGCTGAGCATGAGCCCATTTCTTTCGACAGCGCTCATATAGCGCCCCCTGCCGACGAGACTCACCTCGCTCCCGGCTTTGGCGAGAAGCCCGCCGAAGACACTACCGATTGCCCCGGCGCCCATGACCAGAACCTTCATAATGTCCAAGACATTAACCGAACAAAAAGGAATTGTCAAACAGTTTCTTACAAGAGTCCACTCGTTTATGATTGGCGTCATTGCCGGAAATAACCTAGACGTCATTGCGAGGAGCGAAGCGACGTGGCAATCTCATCCATTACCACTTTGTCATTGTCGGGCTTGACCCGTGAGTCTAAAAGAACGGCAATCATCTGAGTTTGTTCCAAGCCTTAGATTCCCGCTTGTGCGGGAATGACATATCGGTTGAGATTGCCACGTCCCGATTTCATCGGGACTCGCAATGACAGAGAGCTTTAACCATTTGAGAAATCACGGCGACTTGGCTATTATTTGTCTGGGAAATCGCAAGCCTTTGGAGAGTCAAACAGTGGACTTATCCTTTTTAGATGAGCCGGAGGCTCTTGAGGTTATCTTCCCCCTCGTCTACTCGCCCTTTTTTGCCGACAGCTTCTTCCCGTCTCCCGAGCCGGACTACTTGATTCCGGTAGCCGAGGGTGTTGAGATTGGCTGTGAGTTCTGGACAGTGGCTAAGGACGCTCCGACCATTCTCTTCTTCCACGGCAACGGTGAGACCGCTTCTGGATATGAGTCTATCGCCCCTCTCTATAACCAGATGAGCATCAATCTCTTTGTCGCCGACTACCGTGGCTACGGGGCAAGCTCCGGCAAGCCGACGGTCTCAAATATGCTGGCTGACGCTCCCCATATCTTCAGTGACTTCAAGGAGATAATGGCGAAGGAGGGATTCAGGGGGAGTCTCTTTGTCATGGGACACTCGCTGGGCAGTATGTCTGCCATTGAGGTTGCCGTGAGTCACGGGCACGAAATCTCGGGGCTGATTGTTGAGAGCGGTTCTGCCACCAATTTCCGTCGCCTCATGTCTAGACTCAGCATGGACGAAACCGCCTTCACCGAGGCGAATCCCTATCTGAACAAGGTAAAAATCAGGAAGGTAACCAGTCCGACTCTTATCATCCACGGCGAGTTGGATGAGCTTGTCCCGCTTGAGGAAGGACGGGAGCTTTATCAGGCTTCGGGAGCAGTTACCAAACATCTTCTGGTTATTCCCGGAGTCGGGCACAATGATATTATGATGGCGGGAGAGCTTTACTTCGGCACGATTGAGACATTTGTGAAAACCCACGCTAAATAGATTGAATCTGAGGTAGAGCCATGGAGGAGCTTATTTCGAGAGCGGCGAGAGACCTGGTTAACTCGCACTACGCCATCGCCCTCACCGGCGCTGGCATCACCACGGAGTCAGGCATCCCCGATTTCCGAGGACCCTCTGGCATCTGGACGAAAAATCCCGATGCGGAGCGAAGAGCCTACCGGAGCTACGAGCGCTTCCTTAGCGACCCCAAGGGCTGGTGGGAGGAGAGGCTTTCCGGCATCGGCTTTCTCGGCGACCTGAGCAAGGTCTTGCCTAACGCCGGTCATCACGCCCTGGCTGAGCTAGAGAGGATGGGGATTCTGAAATGCGTCATCACCCAGAATGTTGACGGTCTCCACGAGAAGGCAGGGACAAAAAGCCTCCTTGAATACCACGGGAACGCCTTTAAGTTGAGATGTGCTACCTGCCTCGCCCGCTTCAAACCGGAGAGATTTGACCTGACCAGACTTAAGGCTGAGGGTAAGCTACCGCCGCGCTGTCCCGAGTGCGGTGGGGTGGTCAAGTCCGACGGGGTCGCCTTTGGCGAGCCAATCCCGCGGGATGTCGCTCAGAAAAGCCACGAAGAGGCTTTAAAATCCGATTTGATGCTAATCTGTGGCACCTCGGCGGTGGTCTATCCCTTCGCTGACCTGCCCCGGACCGCCAGAGGGAAAAAGGGGGTGGTTATCATTGAGGTGAATGCCGAGCCGACGCCACTGACCTACGGAGGGATTTCCGACTACATAATTCAGGGGAAAACCGGTGAGATTCTGCCCGGGATAGTCGAGAAGGTGAGAGAGGTGGGGCGAAAGCCCTAGCTCTCCTTCTTCTCCTTGTCCTTTTCTGGCTTGGCTGACTTAGATTTTTCCTTCTCCTCGTCCTCACCCGACCTGGCTTTGTTGAACTCTCTTAGCCCTTTACCCAGTGCGCTACCCACCTGGGGCAGTTTACCCACACCAAAGACGATGAGCACGATGAGGAGGATGAGCGCAATTTCCCACGGACCCAAACGCGGCATCTCTTTGCCTCCTTCACAACCGCCCTAATTTTAGCGCACGCTGGATTTTATTTCAAATTATTTATTGTCAAGGCGGACTGCTAAAAAGAGGGAACATGTTCGACAAGCGTTCGACTGAGCGTTCGACCGAGCTCACGCCGAGGTCTCACTTCGTGGTTCACTCTGACGACTAATCGGAACGAGTGACTCAGTGGAACCACGCCGAAGGCTAACCATATGCGGGGTTAGGTCGCGTTGCTCGTCGGCACAGGCCCAGCTTATGCCGGGAGTTCACCATTTGCGGGGGAAAGCCGCGCGGGCTATTTGGGCTTGTGGCAGTTGGTGCACATGCTGTTCGTGTAGCTTGAGTGGTTGGCGGGCACGGCAGTGGCACCGCTGGTGCCGGTAGCATGGCACTTGAGGCAATCCTCAAAGCCGGCGGTGGGATGCGAGATTGCCGACGCCGATACGGTAGATGTTGACGTCCCGCCACCGCAGGCAGCCACGATCAGTGTCAGCACCACCAGACCTACGAGATACCAGACAAGATGTTTCTTCATACTGGTCTCCCTTGCGAATCGGTTTTACCGGGACTTAATCTTATTCTGGCTTTCATTCTATCACCTAAAAGGGCATTTGGGAAGGGGTATGTGAGAAAAGAGCCACGAGGAAGGCGGGAATACAAGGTGGATAATATGGAATCGCTCCTCCCTGAATTGACGTGATTTCTCTGCTGCGGTATCATGCCACCATGCTGAATGCAGGGTATTCTGTCGTATGAGTCGGTTGCCTCTCTATCCCCTTGTCGAGGAGATAGACACCCGTCTATCACCACCGGCAGCGTTTGAGATGTTCCGGGAGGAGCCTTACAGTTTCTTCCTTGACAGCGGTATGGACCCCCATAAGCTGGGACGCTATTCTTTCATGGGTAGCAGTCCCTTTCTGGTGTTCAGCAGCCGCGGCCCTCAAATTACCATCAACGAGGAAGGAAGACAGCGCCACTTAGACGGCAATCCCTTTGACGAACTTGGTCGTCTTCTTGAGACCTATCGCTTGGACTCAGGTCCTCTGCCGGTGCCTTTTGGCGGTGGGGCGGTAGGCTATCTCAGCTACGACCTCGCTCACTTCATTGAGCAGTTGCCGGAGAAGGCGGTTGATGACCTTGGGCTACCCGAGTCCTACTTTGGCTTCTATGACTTGGTTCTCGCCTTTGACAACCTTGAGGCTAAGGCCTATCTCGTCTCCACGGGCTTCCCGGAGACCGATGAAAGCCAAAGGCTCAAGAGAGCAAAAAGTCGTCTTGGAGAAGCTAAGGATAGGTTAGCCGATTTCGTGCCCGAGGAAGAGACATCAACTGCACCGGCGACTTCTCCTGTGGCGACGGACGGTCTCAAAGGGAACTTCACCCACAAGGAGTACCTTGATACCGTCCGGAAGGCACGGGAGTATATCATTGCTGGTGACATCTTCGAGGTAAATATCTCCCAGCGCTTCGAGGCGGAGCTTGCCATTACCCCCTATGAGCTTTACCGGCGACTACGTAAGATTAATCCCGCGCCCTTCGCCTGCTATCTCGGTTTTCCTGAAGTTCAGGTGGTGAGCGCCTCGCCGGAGCGGTTTCTCCGCCTTCGTGGCGACCTGGTCGAGACCAGACCCATCAAGGGCACCCGCCCGCGGGGAGGGACACCGCAAGAGGATGAAGCCCTTGTCCGGGAGATTCTTGGCAGTCCCAAAGACCGGGCGGAGAACATCATGATTGTAGACCTGGAGAGAAACGATTTGGGGCGGGTCTCACAGTTCGGTTCGGTTAAGGTGACTGAGCTTGCGATACTTGAAACGTATCCTACCGTCTTCCACCTCACCTCTACCGTGATGGGCAAGCTCAGAGAAGGCAAGAACGCCATTGACTTGCTCAAGGCGACTTTTCCCGGTGGCTCCATCACCGGGGCACCCAAGGTCAGGGCAATGGAGATTATCGATGAGCTGGAGCCGACCCGCAGGAGCGTGTACACCGGCAGTATCGGCTATCTGGGTTTCAACGGGGACATTGACCTGAATATCGCCATACGCACCTTTCTCGTCAAGGGCAAGAAAGCCTACTTCCAGGTGGGCGGCGCTGTGGTCTACGACTCCGAGCCGGAAGCCGAGTACCAGGAGACACTGGACAAGGCCAAGGCACTCATCGCCGCCCTCAGTCTGGGGCTAACCTCGGTAGGGTAGTATGGTTATTATCATCGATAACTACGATTCCTTTGTCTACAACCTGGCTCAATATCTGGGCGAGCTGGGCTGGGAGCCGGCGGTCTACCGTAACGACCATATTACCCTGAGCGAGATTGAGCAGATGCGCCCATCCCACATCATCATCTCCCCGGGACCCTGTACCCCGCTTGAAGCGGGTATCTCTAACGAAGCTATCCGCTACTTTGCCGGGAAAGTCCCAATCCTGGGGGTGTGCCTCGGGCACGAGTGCATCGGCTATGTCTACGGCGGCGAGGTCGTCCGTGCGCCACTGCCTACCCACGGCAAAAGCTCCCTCGTCTATCACGATGGCAGAACAGTCTACCGGGGTCTGGCGAGCCCCTTTGAAGCCGGGCGCTACCACTCTCTGATGGTGAGGAAAGACGCCCTACCACCCGAGCTGGAACTCACTGCCCAAACGGTTGACGGTGTGGTGATGGGCATCCGGCACAGAGAGTATGTGGTTGAAGGGGTGCAGTTTCATCCCGAATCAATCATGACCGGAACGGGGCACGATTTGCTCCGGAATTTCCTCAGCTTTTCCCGGCCGAGGTGGGATGAGAATGGATGAAATAGTCTATCTCAACGGCGTCATGTTACCCCGTAGCCAGGCCAGTATCTCCGTCATGGACTACGGCTTTCTCTACGGCTACGCCCTCTTCGAGACGATGCGCGCCTATGGGGGCAGGGTTTTCGGTCTGGATAGACACCTTGCCCGGCTCGCCCGTTCCGCGGAGCTCCTGAGCATCAAAATCGGGGGATTAGACCTGAAGAGCGCCGTAATGGATACGCTCCGGGCTAACCGGCTCAGCGAGGCACGCATTCGTATTACCGTGTCTATCGGCGAGGGCGGGATGGCACCCGACCCTGCTTCATGTAAGAGTCCCACCGTCTTGGTTGTGGCGGGAGCCTACCAGCCTTACCCCGAGCCAGTCTACGAAAAGGGGCTCGGGGCTATAGTCTCGTCAGTCCGCCGTAACCAACGGTCGCTTCTCTCTGCTCTTAAGTCAGCCAATTATCTGGAGAGCATCCTGGCTAGAGAGCAGGCAAGAGCCGCCGGGGCGGGTGAAGCCATCTGTCTCAATGAGGCAGGGCTACTTGCCGAAGCCAGCATGAGCAATGCCTTCCTCGTTACCAGAGGCACACTGAGGACGCCGGGGACTCAAAGCGGAATACTTCCCGGAATTACGAGGGAGATAGTCCTGGAGTTGGCGGGCAGGATGGGTATTAAAGCGGTTGAACAGGACATACGGCTGGAGGAACTACTTCAGGCGGAGGAGGCTTTTCTCACCAGCTCGTTAATAGAGGTTATGCCTCTGAGCGAATTGGACGGGAAAATGATTGGCTCCGGCAGACCAGGGACGATTACCCGGAAGCTCAGGCAGGCGTACCGGGAACTGGTAGCAAGCGGCACAGAGTTAACCTAGATTAGTCTCTCGGATTATCACACAGCTGGGATTACGGACTCGCTCGTTACACCAACTAAGAGCGATAAGGGCTATTTTCCTATTGACAATTGACAAATCAGGGTGTAGGTTAGTGCTTGGCATGAGACCTCTCTGAGATAGTCTCCCAAAGTGATTCGATGGGGATGGTAGATGAACCGAGGGCAGCAGAATTGCCAGGTACTGGCGAAGTTGCTGCCCTTTTTATTATAGAAACCAGCGAGCTAGAAAGAGGGAAAGTATGAAGAAAACGTTGGTTGTCACACTATCGGTTATCCTGCTGGGAATCGCCGTGCTCAGCGGGTGTTCCGGCGGGGTATCAAAAGAAGACTACGCTAAGCTCCAGAGCGACCTCGCCGACGCCCAGGGTCGCATCGCCGCGCTGGAAAGACGCGTCGTGGCTTTCTCTGCTTATCACATGTGGTATGACCAGTTTTATGGCTTCGATAATTACTCGTTTGCTGATGCCGATACCTTCAATACCGAGTTTGGGGGTGTGGTTGAGTTTATCGCGGATGGCGACCTCAGCACCGCCTGGGAGAATTACCTTACTACTGAAAAACCACTGAGAGATTATATCGCCGGGTTGCCGGAAGACAAGGCAACGTGGACGACCGAGCAGACCGCCCAGTTCAACGACCTGGCGACGGCGGTCTACAATACGCTGGGCGCTGCCGGGCGGGCTTTGCTCAGCGCGATATGGAACATGTGATGGTGAAACTTTAAACAGGGGGCAACTGTGAAAAAGATTCTTATAGCCCTGTTAACCGGAGCCGTTGTGGTCTTTTTGCTTGCCTCGCCAGTTTCTGCCGCTGACGGCTGGCAATTAAGCCTGGATGGGTGGGCGCCGCCCGGCTACTCTTCTGGCGACTGGTCAGCCACCCAGGGGGCGTGGCTACAAAAGTCCGAAGGCTCAATGAACATCAAGGAAACCGATGGCGAGACGTATCTGGTCTCGGCACTGAGCGGATTTACCAGCCTGGGACTCGACCTGAGCAGTGTCAGTCAAGGCGACGAGTTGTCCCCGGGGGTATGGGAAAAGTCCGAGGACGGAACGGTGAATCTAAAAGTTACCGGACGAAGCCGGGTGCCGAGCTTCTATAAGATTTCTATCAAGGCTAAGGCTCCTTCGACTGGTAAAGAAGAGGGACTACCCCAAGATGGGGCTGAAGCGCCGACGCCCGTCAAGACCAAAACGCCGACGCCCGATGATGCTGGAACACCGTCTGACGACGGTGGAGGGTCTGGTGAGCCTGAAATGCCAACGCCCCAGACCGTAACCCCGGGACCGACCCATATCTCGACCGATGTATCGGGAAAGACCAAGACACCGACTGGTAAGACTGGGACGCAACCTGACAAGACAGGAACACAGCCGCCTGATAAGACTGGAACGGGTCCTAGTGGAGGAACAGGTTCTGGTGGAGGAACAGGTCCTGGTGGCAAAGGTGGAGTGTCTTCCGGAGGTGGAACAGGTCCTGGTGGAGGAACAGGTCCTGGTGGCAAAGGTGGAGTGCCTTCCGGAGGTGGAACAGGTCCTGGTGGTGGAGCAGGCCCCGGTGGGGGTGGAGGTGGAGGAGGGCCTGGTGGCGGTGGTGGTGGTGGTGGAGGTGGCGGCGGAGGCGGTGGTGGCAAGTAGCTCGTGAATTGAATGAGCCCCTGAGTTCTTGGTCACCTTAGGGGCTTTTAAGTATAGAATAAGTGGCTTGGATTCGAGCCAACGGCCTTGTGATATAAGCTGGGTGATAAGAAGACATATGAAAAGACAGACTGGATTCTTCAAAAAGCTCCTCTGTTTTTCTCGCTCATCAGTCTCCTGCCGACATTCGTTCTCTCATTCCCTTACGTTCCTGTTCACACGATGGCATGTGTAAGATTCGAACCTTAACGTTTTAAAAGACTGAAGTAGAAAGGAGCCTATTGATGAGAAGAAGCCGAATTGTAGGGGCGTTAGTGGCGGTTCTAGTTACAATAACCCTGCTCGCTGGCTGTGGCGGAGGTAAAACAATAACGCCGACTGCGGGGCCGTCACCGGAGAAGACATCACCAGTAGCGACACCAAGACCAAGTACCCCGGTTACGCCTGAGCCAACCCAAACCAAATCCGGTGATACACTGAGCGAAATCCTGGGCCGGGCACAAAACGTAACCAGCTTGAAGTACACTTTAGTGATAACCCAGCCCGGCGTTCCGGCAATAAGTACAGTGACCTGGGTCAAGAAAAACAAGATGAGGATGGAAATGAGCTTTCAGGGCATTGCTGCCATTGGTCTTGTCGACTTAGATGCCCAGACTATGTACACGTACATTCCATCGCAAAACATTGCTGTGAAAACGAGCGTCGACCAAGCCTCGAAACCAGCGACGCAAGAGGTAAGCTCTATCGCGGACTATAATCCGAAGAATCTCGGTACTGAATCTATAAACGGTGTCGTCTGCTACATCCTCGAATACAATTTCGAAGGCAACGTGTCAAAAATGTGGATTTCGCAGGACCGTGGTTTGCCCGTCAAGGTGGAACAAACCACAACCGAGGGCAAAACAATCTCCGAGTTCAAAGACTACGACTTTAGCGATATCCCGGACAGCATGTTCGAGTTGCCAGCGGGTGTCCAGATAATGTAGGTGGGTCAGTAGGATGGACAGTAAACCGGAGGCAAGTAGCTCGTGAATTGAACATCCCCTGAGTTCTGGTTGGCTCAGGGGATGTTTTTATGTTCCTGACAGATTAGAGAGCTTGTTAATGCCGCTTGAGCATGCCAAAGTGTTCGATTTAAAAAGTGTCCCATTTCGCTGATTGACAACAATAAGTATCATCATGGGCGTATCTAAGGCAACTATTAAGAACTGGCTGGATGATTACCCATATAAACGATAGCCCATCCAGCGGATTTGGAGAAGGCACAGCGGTGCTCGTATGGGCCGAGACTATTGCACTTTCAGATGGATTGTATCCCCAAAACCAGATAAGCAAGGTGTTGACTTCAGGCTGACCTTTAAATATAATGATGG
>JAZDNC010000065.1:0-4724 GCA_043800335.1 Chloroflexota bacterium | reverse complement strand
ATCAAAGGTAACCTCAACCTGCGGCATGCCCCTGGGTGCGGGCAGGATGCCGTCCAGGATGAAGCGCCCCAGCGTGCGGTTATCGGTTGCCATCGGGCGCTCGCCCTGCACCACGTGGATTTCTACGCTGGTCTGGCTATCGGCGGCGGTGCTGAAAACCTGGCTCTTGGAGGTGGGAATGGTGGTGTTGCGGGGAATGAGGGGCGTCGCTACTCCGCCTAAAGTCTCAATACCCAGTGTCAGCGGCGTGACATCGAGCAGGAGGACGTCTTTCACCTCTCCCTTGAGTACGCCAGCCTGGATAGCCGCACCAATGGCGACCACCTCTTCCGGGTTGACACTGCGGTTCGGCTCCTTACCAAAGAACTGCTTTACTTTCTGCTGGACGAGCGGCATGCGGGTCTGGCTGCCCACCAGCAACACTTCGTCAAGCTGGGCGGGCGTCAACCCGGCGTCATCCAGTGCCTGCTTGCACGGTCCGAGCGATTTTTCCGCCAGGTCCATGACCAGTTGCTCCAGCTTCGCCCGGGTGAGAGTGATGGTAAGGTGCTTGGGGCCATTAGCGTCAGCCGTGATGAAGGGCAGGTTGATTTCCGTCTGCACCACGGCGGAAAGCTCAATCTTGGCTTTTTCGGAGGCTTCCTTCAGGCGCTGTAGCGCCGTTTTGTCCTGCCGCAGGTCGATGCCTTGGTCGCGCTTGAACTCTTCGCTCAGCCAGTCCATAATCCTCTGGTCGAAATCATCCCCACCGAGGTGGGTATCGCCGGCGGTGGACTTGACCTGGAAAGTGCCCTCGCCAATCTCCAGGACGGAGATATCAAACGTGCCGCCACCGAGGTCGTATACGGCGACGGTCTCTTCCGCCTTCTTGTCCAGCCCGTAAGCCAGACAGGCCGCGGTCGGTTCGTTAATGATGCGGAGCACGTTCAGCCCGGCAATGCTGCCGGCGTCCTTGGTGGCTTGCCGCTGGGCATCGTTGAAGTAGGCGGGAACAGTAATGACGGCATCGGTAACGGTGTCACCGAGGTAGGCTTCCGCCTCTCTTTTGAGCTTCTGCAAAATCATCGCCGAAATTTCCGGGGGAGTGTACTCTTTGCCGCCCATCAGTACCTTGACTTCATTATTGGGTCCCCGTGTCACTTTATAAGTCTTGCGGCGGGCGTCTTCCTCTACCGGTAGCTCACGTCCAGCAGGCTCGCCCCATTTGCGTCCCATAAAACGCTTGATACTGTAGACCGTATTCTCCGCGTTCACAATCGCCTGACGCTTGGCGATATGCCCCGCCAGAAGCTCACCCGTTTTGCTGATGGCAACGACGGATGGCGTGGCGCGGGTGCCTTCGGAGGTGGGGATGACCACCGGCTCCCCGCCCTGCATCACCGCCACCACGCTTTTTGTCGTTCCCAGGTCGATACCGACAGCCTTTGCCATATTTATATCTCCTTTTCTGTCTCTTTTTCGGCTTCTCCGGCGCCAACCACTACTTTACTGGGGCGGAGGACTCTATCATAGAGCTTGTAGCCCTTTTGCACTTCCTCAATCACGATGCCTTCCTTGCCTTTGTCCTGCCGCACGGCTTCGTGGAGATAGGGGCCGAAAGGTTCCCCCGGTGCCTTGATTTCGCTCAGTCCCTGCGCTTCCAGGGAGGCTCTCAGCTTACGCTCGATGAGCTTGAAGCCGTCAATCCAGCTTACCTCGTTACCATTGCCAGAGGCGGCGTGGGCTAGGGCTCGTTCCAGGTCATCCAGCACCGGCAAAATACTGAGCGCGAGAGAAGCATTGGCAAATTTGGTCATTTGCTCCTTCTCCTGCTCACAAAATCTCTTGTAGTTAATAAAGTCAGCCTGAGCCCTTTGCCAGTTCGCCAGGTATTTTTCCGCTTTCGCCTTTTCCTCAGCGAGGGCTTTATGGAGAGTCTCGGCGTCCTGCGTCTCGCTGACTTCCGCTTTAGCTTCAGGGTCAGGTTTTGCCTTTGGTTCTGGTTGCACCATTAATCTAGGGCACTCCTCAATCCAATATGATACCACGTTACCAGAGCGATTTGGTTTATCTGCCGGACTTTAGTTTGTTGCTGAGGAGTCGGTGCTCCTCCTGCCGTAGAGTCCAGCCACCAGCTGGCTCAGCACCAGGGACAGGTAGCCTACCGTGGGAATGGTCTGAGCATAAGCCATACGGGTTGGACCGATGACACAGACTTTGCCCACGGCTTCCTCCGGCAGACCATATTCCGTAATGACAACACTGTAATTATGCAGAGCTTCCGCCTGGTTCTCCCTGCCAATAATTACCTGCACCCGATGGCTGGGTTTCACCGGACCCAGGGTCTTCAGCAGGCTTCTCTGCTCGACCAGTTCCATCAGTGACAGCATCTGGTGGCTCTGAGCAAATTCAGGCTGGTCAAGTATGAAATGCAGGCCGTCAAGGTAGGACGCCTCCATCTCCTTCTCGTCTTCCGCCTGCATTATTTTGATGATGTAATCGGTTATCTGGCTCTCCGTGGGGGATAGTTTCAAATTCCTGGTGGTAATTTGCCGGCTGGTCAAACCAGCATAAGCGGCGTTTAGCTTGATAGAGACCGCGGTTAGCTCTGCCTGTTCCACCGCCCGGTTAAAGGTAATGAGCTGCTGCTTGACCCTGGCCCCTTGAAGGACGAGCACCATCAAAGCCAGGACTTCTTGCAGGGAGACCAGCTCCAGGTGCTTGAAGGTGCAGTAGCTTTGTTTGGGTGTGGTCACCACGGCGACGTTCTTGACCAGGTGGGACAGGAGTGTCGCCGCCAGCCCAAGCCAGTTCTCGACGTCTTCCTCCACCCGGTGGAAAAGGTGGCTGACCATACGCTGGTCGTCGGTGGGCAGCGTGGCATCCTGTAGCGACTCGACATAATAGCGATAGCCCTTATCCGAAGGGACGCTCCCGGCGGAGGTGTGGGGGCGGAAAATATAGCCCTCTTCCTCCAGGTGCGCCATCTCGTTGCGGATAGTCGCCGGGCTCACCCTCAAATCGGTCTCGGCGGCGATACTCTGTGACGGTACCGGCACCACCCGGGTGATGTACTGTCCGACAATGAAATTAAGAATTCTTCCTGTTCTTGGAGATAGCATGCTTACCTCCATTAGCAGTCTCGGGCTTAGAGTGCTAACTTCATTTAATTTAGCATCTTTACGAGAGCTTGTCAAGAGAAACTACCCGGTTTTCTTGACCCCGCAAAGCTAGCTATGTTATATTGAGCAAGATGGAAATTAACTGGTTAGGTCACGCCTGCTTCAGACTCAAGGGAAGCCACGTCACCATTATCACCGACCCCTTTCCGCCGACCCTGGGCTATACGCTGGGTAAGCCGACGGCCCGTATTGTTACGGTGAGTCACCCGCACCCGTCACATTCTTATATTCAGGGCGTGGGTGGCGAGCCGAAGATTGTCTCCGGACCGGGCGAGTTTGAAATCAATAACGTCGGGATTATGGGGGTAGCGACCCATCACGACGCCGATGCAGGGAAGACGAGGGGTAAGAATACGGTCTATCTTATTGAATTAGACGGACTGGACATCTGCCATCTGGGGGACCTGGGGCATGTGCTTACCAGCGCGCAGGTGGAGGCAATCGGAGATGTGGATGTCCTGCTGCTGCCGGTGGGGGGAGTCTCGACCATCAGCGCCTCTACGGCGGCGGAGATAGTCCGTCAGCTTGACCCGAAGGTGATTATCCCCATGCATTACCAGACGCCAGCCATTACCCGCGAACTCAGACCGGTCTCCGAGTTCCTCAAGGAAATGGGGAAGGAGTCAATCACCCCCCAGCCCAAGCTTAATGTCGGTAAATCCAGTCTGCCTTTAAGCCCGCAGGTGGTCTTACTCAGCTACTAAGGCATCTCAGGGGAGAGTCCGGAGAGAAGATTTCGCCCAGTCCTTGATAGTCTTCAACTCCCCACTCATCTTAACAAAGCCTCACCCCCTTTAGTCCCCCTCTCCACGATTGGAGAGGGGGAGGTAAAATATAAGAGGGGCTGACGCCCCTCTTAGACGCCCCGCTACTTAGGACTCCTTTCTAAGGTGAGCGAAGGGGTCAGGGGGTAGGGTCTCTGGATTAGGAGACAGTAAACCATATTGCAGGAGAATCCTAAGAGAGGGTTTGCCTCTCTTTTTTGCCTAGTCCCGCCTCATTACTATTACCATCGTCAGGATGATAACCAGCAGCAGTACTATGATGAAGAGCAGCGCCCCCAACAGGTAGATTGCCCAATTGGGTAGCACCTGGACGGCTGGAGCGGGGGATGGGGGCAGCGGCGGGAGCGGCGCTGGCGGCGGTTCCGCCAGGGATTTCGGCGTAGAGGTTGGCAACAAGGTCGCCGTCTGAAATGACGGCGCGGCGGCAGGTGCAGGCGGTGTGGGTGGGGGTGGGATGATAGTTGGGGGTGGGGCTGATTCGGTGGTAAAGGCGCTCACGGCGCTCCAATCGCTGTGGGAGGTGGGGCTGGTGCCTCTTACCTTCCAGTAATAAGTCGTGCCATAGTTTAAGCTGACGTTGCACTCCCAGGCGGTGGTCGGCAGAGCGTAATCGCCCGCCTTAACGATGGCCGTGTCCGTAAAGTTAACATCTCTGGCCACCACCAGCTCGTAGGCCGTCGCCCCGGTGACGGCGTCCCATTGAAAGACGGGCTTCACCAGCACGTCGGTGGCACCGGCTTTAGGGCTGGCCAGCTTGAGGGCCACCGGTGCCGTGTCC
>JAZDNC010000019.1:0-7271 GCA_043800335.1 Chloroflexota bacterium | reverse complement strand
ATCTGGAGCAGTTCGGCTATACCTGCACTCTACAGACGGACACTGAGGTCATTGCCTATGCGGTTGACTTGCTGATTAGAAGGCACAACCTGCCGCTTGAGATTGCGGCTAAGGTCTTCGCCCCGCCCCTCTGGTCGGAGATTGAGCGCCGTCCGTCCGAGGAGCAGAAGCTATTAAGAACACTGCGTCAGGTCTATGGTAGCCTTTTGTTAAACGGGCCCTTCACCGTCATTATCGCCCACCACGACGAGATGATTGGACTCACCGATAGAATCAGGCTCAGACCACTCACCTGCGCCACCAAAGGTAATATGCTCTATCTTTCCTCGGAGGAATCAGCCATCCGTCTGGTCTCCCCGGAGCTGGATAGTGTCTGGACGCCGATGGGGGGCGAGCCGGTGGTGGGTAGCCTCAAGAAATCGGTTACCGCACTGAGCGGGAGCAGGGCTTAAGATGTTGACCAAGAGAATCATTCCCTGCCTGGATGTCACGTCAGGCCGGGTGGTCAAGGGGACGAGCTTTGTTGAGCTCAGGGATGCCGGCGACCCGGTTGAGCTGGCGGATTTCTACTACCACGGCGGGGCTGACGAGCTGGTCTTCCTGGATATTACCGCCAGCTTCGAGGGGCGGGACATCATGGTGGATGTTGTTAAGCGCATCTCGGAGAAGGTCTTTATGCCTCTCACCGTGGGTGGCGGACTGCGGAACATCGGTGATATGCGCCGTATCCTTCTCGCCGGAGCGGATAAGGTCGCCATCAACACTGCCGCCGTGGAGCACCCGGAGATTATAAGTGAAGGGGCGGAGAAGTTCGGTAGCCAGTGCATCGTTGTCGCCATTGACGCCAAACGGAAGGCGAATGGCGGTAATGCGGGCTGGGAAGTCTACACCTACGGCGGGCGCAAGCCAGTCGGGCTTGATGGCGTAAGCTGGGCGAAGAGGGCGGTGGAGCTCGGGGCGGGTGAGATTCTGCTCACCTCGATTGACGCCGACGGTCACCGCGCCGGCTATGATATTGAGCTTACCCGTGCCGTGTCGGAGGCGGTTACGGTGCCGGTCATCGCTAGCGGCGGCGCCGGGACGCTGGAAGACCTTTATCAGGCGCTTACTGTGGGCAAGGCAGACGCCGTACTTGCCGCCAGCATCTTTCACTTCGGCACCTATTCAATAAAAGAGACCAAAGATTATTTGGCTAAAAAGGGAATCCCCATGAGGATTTAGAGGTAGACCATGAAGACCTATTTACCCGTTAGATTTGCGGTAGAAAGAGATAATGAGCGCTGTATCCGCTGTCAGGTATGCGTCAACCAGTGCAGTTTTGAAACACACTACTACGACAGTGTGGATGATGAGGTGAAGAGCCATGAGGAGAACTGCGTCGGCTGTCACCGCTGTGTCCTCTTCTGCCCGACCCGCGCCCTGAACGTCAGGGAGAGACCATTGGGCTACCGGGAGAACTATAACTTCCGCCCCGAGGTCATCGAGGACATCACCAAGCAGGCGGAGACGGGTGGAGTGCTCCTTACCGGGATGGGCTCGGACAAGAGCCACCGCATATACTGGGACCATCTTGTCTTGAACGCCAGCCAGGTGACCAACCCCTCCATTGACCCGCTGCGCGAGCCGATGGAGCTTGTCACCTATCTTGGACGAAAGCCGGACAGGGTGGAGATTGACCCGGTAACCCATGAACTTAAGACCGAGCTTGCCCCGCAGGTCAGGCTGGACGTGCCGGTCATGTTTGCCGCCATGTCCTACGGGGCGGTGAGTCTCTATGTCCAGCAGTCGCTGGCGCGGGCAGCCACCGAGATGGGCACGATGTGGGACACCGGCGAGGGCGGGCTTCACCCCAGCCTCTATCAGTATGGCGACCACACCATCGCCCAGGTAGCCTCGGGACGATTCGGCGTGCACCCCGACTATCTTAATGCGGTGCGGGTGCTTGAGATTAAAATCGGGCAGGGGGCAAAGCCGGGCATCGGTGGGCACTTGCCGGGAGAGAAGGTCTCGGCGGATGTCTCTTTGGTCCGGATGATTCCCGAGGGGACGGACGCTCTGTCACCGGCGCCCCAGCATGATATTTATTCCATTGAAGACCTTGCCCAGCTCATCTATGCCCTGAAGGAAGCCACCAACTACACCAAGCCGGTCTCGGTCAAGATTGCCGCAGTGCACAACTCGGCGGCAATTGCCTCTGGCATGGTGAGAGCCGGGGCGGATATTATCGTTATTGATGGCATCAGGGGGGCTACCGGCGCCGCACCCAAAATCATGAGGGATTACGTTGGCATCCCCATTGAGCTGGCGCTCGCCGCGGTTGACGAGAGACTGCGCCGAGAAGGCATCAGAAATCAGGTTTCAATTGTTGCCTCGGGCGGTATCAGATGCGCCGGTGATGTCGCTAAAGCCATCGCGCTCGGGGCAGATGCGGTCAATATCGGCACGGCAGCCCTTATCGCCCTCGGCTGTCAGGTCTGCCAGCAGTGCCACACCGGGAAGTGCGCCTGGGGCATCTGCACCTCAGACCTGAGCCTCACCAAGCGTCTCAATCCCGATGTCGGCGCGGTGCGTCTGGCAAATCTCCTGCGCGGCTGGAGTCTTGAGCTTAAGGATGTGCTGGGCGGGCTCGGCGTGAACGCCCTGGAGAGCCTGAGGGGGAACCGGTTGCACCTGCGTGGTATCGGGCTTAACGAGAACGAGCTTAAGGTACTCGGCGTAGAAATGGCAGGGATATAAAATGAGCATAGTCAAAGAAATAACTGAGGTTGTGGAGCTTGATGCCGGGGGCGTCTACTACCGTGACTTAAACCGGAAGTTGAGAGAGCTGGTTGACTCCGGGGTGAAAAAGATTACTCTCAGGAACGTCTGCGGGCAGAGGTATATCGGCACCGACCTTGAGGGTGCTGTTGAAATTGACATCTACGGCACGCCGGGTAACGACCTGGGGGCTTTCATGCGGGAACCGAAAATCACCGTTCACGGCAACGCCCAGGATGGCTGTGGCAACACCATGGATGATGGGACTATTATTATCCACGGGCGCGCCGGCGATATCGTCGGGCTCTCGGCGAGGGGTGGCAAGATTTTTGTCCGTGATAGCGTGGGCTACCGGACGGGCATCCACATGAAAGAGTACGGCGAGAAGAAGCCGGTGGTGGTAGTTGGCGGCACGGCGCAGGACTTCTGCGGTGAATACATGGCGGGCGGAGTGCTCATCCTTCTGGGGCTTAATTTGAAAGCCGGGGAGAAGCACCAGCCGAATTTTGTCGGCACCGGCATGCACGGCGGGGTGATTTATCTCCGGGGTGAGATAGATGGCTACAAGCTGGGCAGAGAGGTCGGTGTCGACGCACTCGATGAGAAAGACCTCGGTCTGCTCAGTAAATATCTTGCCGAGTTTACCGCCTATTTTAATTACGAGCATAGTGCTATTATGGAAGAGAAGAAGTTCGTGAAGCTCTATCCGAAATACCTGCGTCCTTACGGACGGCTTTATGCCTACTAGGAGGGACTTAGTTGTCTCGGGTGCTTATCGTTACCGCTGAGAGGGGTAGCTTCAGGGAGCTTACCCAGGAGCTTGGTCGGGCGGGGCTTGAGTTTATCTTCACCTCGCCCGATTCTGATTTTGTGGCTGAAGCGGGCGAGACCAAGCCCGACCTGGTCATTCTGGGTGTCTCTGAGGCACTTCCCCGCCGCAAGCTCACTCAGTGTGCGAGTGAGCTTAAAGACGAGATGGGATTCTCCGTCATGGCGCTACTTGGGGACGAGTCTCTCTCTGTCGCTGAAGGCTTAAAGGTTGATGATTTTGTGGTAGCTCCCGTTAACACCCGGGAGTTCGCACTTAGAATCAAGCGCCTCCTGCATCTGGACGGCAGGGTAGCCTCTTCTGAAGTCCTTAAAGCCGGGAGTCTGGTGCTCGACCTCGCCCGCTGTGAGGTCCTGCTGGACAAAGAGAGGTTGGATTTGACCTATCGTGAGTATGCCCTGCTCAAGTTCTTCATGGCGAACAAAAGCAGGGTTTTTACCCGTGAAGCCCTGCTTAATAAGGTCTGGGGCTTTGATTACTACGGCGGTGACCGCACCGTTGATGTTCATATCCGGAGACTGCGCTCGAAGATTGAGAAAAACGAAAGCTTCATTGAGACGGTGCGTAACATCGGCTACCGCTTCCGCGACGATATTTAATTCTACTCTGGTATTTTTACTCAGCCCCGAAGCTGTAATATTCCCGTAACCTTGCGGTAATATCATAGAAATCCAGAATTAATTTCTCTGAAATGCGGACGGATTATCATACCCCTATATGTATTGAAAAGGGGTAAAGCCATGGCAGCGTCATTAACCGAAGTGATTACCGCGGTGAATACCCTCTGGGTGCTCGTCACCGGCTTTCTGGTCTTCTTCATGCAGCTGGGCTTCGGTATGCTGGAGGCGGGTCTCATCAGGGTCAAGAACGTCACTAATATCCTGATAAAGAACATTCTGGACTTCTGCATTGCCTCAATCGTCTACTGGGGGGTGGGTTACGCCCTGATGTACGGGGCGGGGAACGCCCTCTTCGGGGCTACCTTCTTTTTCCTGAGGGGTATCCCGGAGATGACGGCGGGTGTACCGACCCTGGCTTACTGGTTCTTCCAACTCTGCTTTGCCGGGGCTGCCGCCACCATCGTTGCTGGCGGTGTCGCCGAGCGCACCAAGTTCATTGCCTATCTTTTTTACAGCGTTGTCGTGAGCACTTTTATCTATCCCATCGTGGGGCACTGGATATGGGGTGGCGGTTTTCTGGCAAACCTGGGCATGCTTGATTATGCCGGTTCTTCCGTAGTCCACAGCGTCGGCGGCTGGGCGGCCCTTATGGGAACGCTGGCGCTGGGGCCCCGCATCGGTAAGTTCAACAAAGACGGCTCGGCCAACGCCATTGTCGGACACAGCCTGGCGCTGGCTAACGTCGGTCTCTGGGTTCTCTGGGTCGGCTGGTTCGGGTTCAACCCCGGTAGCTCGCTCTCGGGCATGACAGTGGGGCTTAACGCCAGTGTCGCCGTAAACACCAACGTCGCCGCCGCCACCGGTGCCATCACTTGCGTCGTTCTGTCCAAAGTAATGACCGGCAAGTGGGACCTGGGCATGACCACCAACGGCGTTCTTGCTGGGCTGGTAGCAATCACTGCCCCCTGTGCCTATGTGTCCTATGCGAGCTCAATTCTTATCGCCATAATCGGGGGTAGCCTCTGCTACTTCGCCGTGGGTTTCCTGGACAGGATTCACGTCGATGACCCTGTTGGCGCCCTGCCGGTGCACCTGGTCAACGGGATGTGGGGGACGATTGCCGTCGGGCTTTTCCATGAGACAAAGGGGTTATTCTTCGGCGGCGGGTTATCCCAGCTCGGCATCCAAACTCTCGGTGTAATCTCAGTGGCTCTCTGGACAACTGTCACCGCCGGGTTTACTTTCTGGGCAATCAAGCACACTGTTGGGCTCAGGGTGACGGCTAAAGAGGAGCTTGAAGGGCTTGACCTCGCCGAGCATGGCTCGACTGCCTATCCCGAGTTCCAGATTGTCTCCATGGCGATGGACGGGCGCGCCTTCCGTCTGGCGCAGGAGTCGTCTGAGCCCTCAGGGAGAAGTTAGAGGGCAGGTACTGGTCAGGAGAACGAAGATGAAAAAGATTGAAGCTATAATCCGCCCGGAACGCCTGCCGGCGGTAAGAAGTGCTCTTGAAGAGCTGGGGTATCCGGGGATGACTCTATCTGAAGTCAGGGGCTATGGGAAGCAGGGTGGGCAGACCCAGCAGTGGCGCGGGCTCAAGTACGAAATTGAGTTTCAGGCTAAGCTCAAGATTGAGATTGTGGTGGTTGACGGGGACGCCCCGAAAATGGTAAATGCTATCGTCAGGACAGCCCGCACCGGCGAGACCGGGGACGGGAAGATATTCATCTTGCCGGTGGAAGGTGCGGTGCGCATCAGGACTGGCGACCGTGACAATAACGCTATTTAAAAAAATTTTATAAGGAGGAGTTACATGGTAGAAAAACAAAAGCTGGTGGGGACATCACTTGACGAGCGCAAGGCGTACGTCCTTAAGCTGGCCAAGGAGCACGATGTCAAGTTCATCTGGCTCTGGTTCACCGACATCCTGGGCTTCCTTAAGAGCTTTGCGCTACCGGTAGAGGAGATGGAGGGCGCTCTCAGCGACGGCGTGGGCTTCGATGGCTCTTCAATCGAGGGGTTCTGTCGTATTGATGAGAGTGACATGGTGGCTATGCCCGACCCCGATACCTTTGCCCTGCTCCCCTGGATGCCCAAGGAGCACGCCGCCACGGCGAGGCTTTTCTGCGACGTCCTGACGCCGGAGGGTAAGCCCTTCGATGGTGACCCGAGACAGGTCCTCAGGAGGAATCTGAAGAAGGCGGCGGAGCTGGGCTACACCTTCTACACCGGCCCCGAACTGGAATACTTCTACTTCAAGAATGGCACCTGCGCTGAGCCTATTGACGTCAGTGGTTACTTTGATATGTCACCCCCTGACTTGGGGCAGTCGCTCCGGCGGGACACGGTGCTCACCCTGGAAGAGATGGGAATTCCGATTGACAAGTCCCACCACGAGGTCGCCACCTCCCAGCACGAGATTGACATGCGCTACACCGATGCCCTGACCATGGCGGATAATGTCATGACCTACCGGCTCGTGGTCAAGCAGATTGCCCTGAACAATGGGGTCTACGCCACCTTTATGCCCAAACCCGTTTTTGGCATCAACGGCAGCGGTATGCATGTCCATCAGTCGCTCTTTAAGGGAGATACCAATGCCTTCTTTGACCCGAAAGGCAAGTATAATCTCTCCAAGCCCGCTCTTCAATTTGTTGCCGGGCTTTTGAAATACGCCCCGGAGTTCACCGCCGTAACGAGCCAGTGGGTGAACTCCTACAAGAGACTCGTTCCCGGTTATGAAGCCCCGGTCTATCTCTCCTGGGCGCGCCGCAACCGCTCTGACTTAATCAGAGTTCCCGAGTATAAGCCCGGGCAGGAGAAGGCTACCCGTTTTGAAATCCGCTCCCCCGACCCCGCCTGTAATCCTTACCTCACCTTCAGTGTTCTGCTGGCGGCTGGGCTTGCCGGAATTAAAGAAGGGCTTGAGCCGCCGGAGCCCGTTGAGGAGAACGTCTATGAGATGAGCGAAGCAGAGCGGAAGAGGAGGGGCATTGGTAGCCTTCCGGCGAGCCTCATTGAAGCGGTACAGCTTACCGAAAAGAGTAAGCTGGTCAAGGAAGCCC
>JAZDNC010000087.1:0-12810 GCA_043800335.1 Chloroflexota bacterium | reverse complement strand
TATCCTTGTCTTCGTTTAAGACCTTAATGAGCCAGGCGCCGCCGGAAGTAGACTGGGTGTCATCTTTAATCGGCTGGCTCAGGGTATTGATCGCCACGTCCGGGTTAAAGGCAAAGGCATCAAAAACCGCGCTGTAGTCATTCGGAAAGACGAAACCGAAATCGCCGCCGTTTTCCTGAACCTTGCTGTCCTGAGAAAACTCCTTAGCCAGAGTGGCGAAGTCCTCCCCGGCTTCCAGCCTCGTCCTGACCGCTTTTGCCTCCTCCTCGCTGGAAAGCAGCATCGCTTTCACGTAGACCCGGTCAGTCCCTTTTTCCAGAAGCTGAATCAGCCAGTAACCACGCTGTTTGCCCCTATTCTTGTCCAGGACAGGTGAACTCACCTCCCCCACTCCGGTTGAGAAGGCGGGCTCGCTGGCGACCTTGCTCGCAAGGACGTTAGGGAGGGCGTCCTTGGCATGCCAGCCGACTTCTCCCCTCTTCTCTTTTGTGTCCTCATCCAGCGAAAGCGCGGCGGCAAGGTCGCCGAAATCCTCCCCGGAAATAATTTCGTCTCTCACCGCGTTCGCCTCTGACTCGCTCTCCAGAAACATCGCCTGAATCTCGCGCTGATAGCCCGAGGTAGGCACCTGCTTGTCAAAATACTCTTCACTGAGCTTGGGCCCGATTAAGTTAGGTCTGAAGACGGCAATGGTCGCCCGGTTTACCGCCCAGTCGGTCTTCTTAAGCTCGGCTATCACCTCATCGTCGCTCGCTTCAATCCCGAGCTCCGCCGCAGCCTCCCGCATAAGCTCCGAGTGTTCAATTATGGTTGGGATGTCGGCGTTCAGCCCGTAGTACTTGAGCGCCTCCACATAGTAGCGCATGTCCACTGGAGCGCCGTTCACCATCATGACGGTCTGGCTGTAAGGACGAAGGTCGGTAAAATACCAGCCGAAACCAACCACCGCCAGAGCGATGACAATCGCTAGGACGCCAACCAGATTGACCAGCCGGCGCAGCCTCTCTCCTTTTTCCCGCCGCGTCAGCCGCCGCGCCGGAGCCGATTTCACCACCTTTTTCTCTTTAGCCAAGACAGCCTCCGTAGTTAAGATACAATTTAGAGTTAAAGCCTGAGGGAAATATCAAGGCTTTTTACCTCGTTGACCCCTTTCAGCGAGGACGCCATTCCCAGCAGAATGTTCCGGATAATTCCCTCGGGAAAGGCGCTCAGGGGCACCGGCTCACCATTAATATAAAGAGAGATTCTCTCCCGGTTCGGTTTGATAAACTCGTTCTCCAGAAGGTCAGCCGCACCCTTAACATCATCCAGCGAAAACTGTCTCACTTTCACCTTAAGAGTCTCATCGGTAATAACGGCGACAAGCCCGGTGAGGCTCTTCCCCAAGGCTTCTCCCTTCTCGCGGCGGTGGACCTCAATCTTGGGCGCCTTTCCCCTCTTGAAGCCCTCGGTCAGGATGATGTCAAAGTCATCACCCACCAGACGCACCATGTCTTCAAGCGTCATGTCCTTCCCGCCCGGTCTAATCAGCACAAACTCGTTGGGAGAGCTTATGGCGGTGGCTTCACTGCCCGCCCGGATATGCCGGGAGGTGTCCTTCTCCGGCGCATCAAAACCCGTCCGGTGGATGGTGTGCTTGATGGTCGCCACCCGGTAGCCCCTCCCCTTGAGCTCAGGGATGAGCTTCTCCAGAAAGGTCGTTTTCCCCGACTTACCTACGCCAACAAAAGAAACGACAGGGGGCATGGTCTTTCCTCTCTAAAGCTCCAGCCTGAAATGCCCGTAACCAGGCTTATTCTTTTTAGCCCTCTTAATGAACGAATCAACAATATGGGACTTAATCGCTTCACTCAAAGCACCCACGGCAATATCGGCACAGTGCTCCGTCTTTTTAGGTAAGCCTCCGAGCTCCTTAATTATGTCGGAAGGTGTAAGCCTACCCGCCGCCTCGATACTCAGTCCCTTGACCATTTCGGTTAAGGCACTCCCCGTAGCCACGAGGGTGGTACAGCCTGTCGTCCAGAAGTTGGCTTTTTTAACCACGCCTCCAACCACCTGGAGCCAGATTTGCATCGCGTCACCGTGGTCATCGGAGGCTTCGCCGTAGCCATTGGCTCTCTTGAGACTACCCGCGTTACGCGGGTGAACGATATGGTCAAAAGCCTTCGCCGAGTAGGCTTTTTCCATATCCTCAAACATGAGCCGGCTGAACTCTTCATAATCAGATGACATTGAGACTCCTCAGAACTAAGCCAAGATTGATTACACTAAGACAATTATAATAGCACATTAAGAGGCTTCAGCGAAACTAACATTGATACAATCTTATTGTTCTAGGCTGGCTGAAATCTAATTGTCATTGCGAGAGGCTTCAACCCCGTGGCAATCCGTCTCTTGCCCGCAATACAGGGAACGGACTCTTCGCTTGGCTCGCAATGAAAAATAGACCATTGGTTGACACTAGTCGGAGAAAAGAGAAATAATACCCCGAATAAAAACGAAAGGGACTCAATCTCAAATGCTGGTCTTCGGACACGCTGGTTTGACCGTGGGCGCTGCAATGCTCGCCCGGGGCGTGCTGAACAAAATAGAACCTAAACAGGCGTCTCGGTTTACCTTCTGGCTTAAATCGCTGGATTTAAGGTTCTTGACCCTTGGCTCACTCTTGCCCGACATCATCGACAAACCACTGGGACTGATTCTATTCGCCAGAAGCATCGGCTACGGCAGAATCTTCTGCCACAGTCTCTTATTTCTTATCCTGATTACAGCAGGTGGTTTATGGCTTTACCACAAGCGAGGTCGCCACTGGCTTTTCACCCTGGCGCTGGGGACAGCGAGCCATCTGGTTCTGGACGAGATGTGGGCTTACCCGGTGAGCCTCTTCTGGCCACTATATGGGATGAATTTCCCCAGAGAAGAGCCCGGGAGCTACCTCTTAATCCTCCTGCACGAGCTTCTGACCGAGCCCAAGGTTTATATACCGGAGATGGTGGGGATACTGGTCTTCGTCATACTTGCGCTCAGATTGCCCAAAGACGTCCGGAGGAATCTCTCCCTGAATCCGCTAAACCTACTCCACCGGCACCGGGACTGACTTGACCACCTCGGCAACCGTCTCCTCGAGGGAATGACCCCTCAGCCTGGCTTCGGTGCGGGCGGTTAGGCGATGGGTCAGCACCGGGACGGCAAGGCGCTTAATATCATCGGGAATGACGTAGCCCCGCCCTTTAATCGCCGCCAGCGACTGAGACGCTTGAAGCAGACCCAGTGAAGCACGCGGGCTGGCGCCCAGCTCGATACCCTCGTGATTTCGGGTGGAATGTACAATCTGGACGATATAGCTGCGTAGTGAGTCATGAACCTGAACCCTGCGGCAGAGCTTTTGTAGCTCCAGTAGCTCATCCGCGGTGATGACGCTCTCAAGACTGTCCAGAGGGCTCGCCTCCTGGAAACGCTCGATGACGGTCTTCTCCTCGTCAAAACTGGGATAGCCCAGCCGGAGCTTCATCAGGAAGCGGTCAAGCTGGGCTTCGGGCAGAGGGAATGTCCCTTCAAGCTCTATCGGGTTCTGCGTGGCGATAATAAGGAAAGGACGCGGGAGAGGCATGGTCTCCCGGTCAACCGTAATCTGACGCTCCTGCATACACTCCAGAAGGCAGGACTGGGTTCTAGGGGTAGCCCGGTTTATCTCATCCGCCAGGATAATGTTCGCCATGATGGGGCCGGGGCGGAACTCAAACTCACTGCTTTTCTGATTGAAGTAATAGATACCGGTGACATCGGAGGGCAAAAGGTCGGGAGTGAACTGAATGCGCTTGAAGCTGAGCCCCAGCGACTTAGCCACCGTCCGGGCAAGGACAGTCTTACCGATGCCAGGGACATCCTCAATCAGGATGTGTCCCTCGGTGAGCAAAGCAGCCAAGACGAACTCAATAACATCGGACTTACCCACGATGACCTTACCCACGTTGGCGTTAAATCTAGTGGCGGCTTCGCTGACACCGGCTATTTCAGACGCCATCACTCCGGTTGGCTTGTTCATACCATCTCCTTTTCAGGTTATTATACGCCTTTCCCTCTTATAGGAATAGACCGCGCTTTAGCCGGTGCCTTTCTCAGGCTCGCCCAGGTGGCTCTCAGTTGGGCTAGCTCGGCTTCCGCCGGGGAGACCATGCCGTAGCGGGCGCTGACATAGAGTCCCGTAATGAAGTTAAGCTCATTATGTCCCGAGGGCAGGGCACCCTGAAGGGTGTGAAGGTACTCCCACGGAGTCTCAGCAGGGCTGCGTGCCAGTCCCCGCTTTGCCGCCCACGAGAGAAGCGCCCGGTAGACCCCTCTCACGCCATCAATCCCGACGAAACCCGAAGAAGCGACCTTACGGCGCTCGAAAAGACGTCTCAGACCGAGAAGCCAGCGCCAGATACTTTTCAGAAAGACCAATAGGTCCTGACGGAAAGCCCCTTCAATCTGCTCCACCTCCGCCCCGCTATTCATCGCCAGACGGCGACTCAAAATACTAATAAGCCAGGAGCACGCCTGCCAGATACCCACGAATATCAGACCCAGCCAGAAGAGAGCGAAAATGGAACGGAGGATGTCCCTCAACCTGATGTCCCAGCCCAAGAAACGCCAGATGTCTCTCTCTGGCGGCTCAGCCACGGGAGTGGGCTCTCTCGTCATCTCCGGTGGCGCCTCAATCTTGGGCAGCCGGGCTTCCAGGTAGGTAGCCACCGCCGTCCCCATCCGGTCAATCGTCCCAATAAGCCAGCGGACAGGCTTCAAGACAAGGTTAATGAGGTCAGGAGTCACCAGCGCGGTAATTAATAGACCCAGAACCAGCACCAGGGTGATGGTGAGGATAAGCAGTCCCAGCCAGAGACCCCGGTTCCTGCCCTTAAGCCAGCTCATCCCTCCCTCGGTATGGGCAACACCAAGCCCGAGCAGTGAAATGGTGATAAAAACAACAGCTACCACCACTGCCCCGGGCAGAGTGATAGAAAGCTGAGAACTCAGGAAAAAGGTGGTAAGGAGCAGTGCCAGTCCGAACTGGAACTCGGCGACCAGAACCCCGAAGCTGAGTTTCGCCCGGCTCAATCGCACGCCGAGCCCCCAGAGAGGAATACTGGCCAAAAAGATGGTAAGCTCCGGTTTAAAGGTTCTCCCCAGACTGGCGAAAGCCCGCGGTAGTGCCAGGAGCCAGTCGCTAAGCCCTGAGCGGGCGTAGAACGGGAGCTTCAAAGCAAATTGAACCGTCGTGAGAAAAAGCAGAAATCCCAGGATAAAGATATACCGCTTGCGCCACCTGAGACGCCTAAGGACTCTGCTGATGCCAAAGGCGGCGAGAAATACAGCCACGAGGACAAACGCCGAGAAGCGCTCACCGGTGAGCCGGCTCAGCATGGCGGCGGCAAGATAGAGCCAGGATAGCTCCATTCCGGTAAGTACCGTGTAAAGAACTAGGTAGCGCCCCCGGCTCATGCTATCTCCTTAAACTCCAGACTGGTCAGGTCATCGGGGTGCCGCACGCGGCAGAGTGGAACCCCGGCTCTCACACCCGAGTCTGGAGCGTTACCCACCTGAAGCACCAGAATCTTATGCCCCTTCTTCCTGAGACTGGTGAGTAGTTGGGCTAAATCCTCTCCTACCTCAGCCAGGATAAGGACGATGGTTGTCCCCCAGGGCAGACCCGCCTGCTCATCCTGAAGGAATTCGGCGAAGGGAAGGGTGGGAAAGTGAGTGACCTTCGCAAGCCCCTCAAGCAGTCCTACCAGATGCGCTTTATCACCGCCGGGAAGCAGCCTCACCGGACCTGAGCCATCAACCAGAGGCGAGTTGACAAACAGTCCGGCGGCGCTCCGGTGTTCAATGAGGTACCTCGCCAGGGAGGCGGCGGCGCTGATTCCCAGCTCAAAGTCGTCCTCACCGTCCACGGCGAAGCTCTCCACGGCAAGAAAGAAGACCACCTTGAGGGTCGTGGTCGGTTCAAAAACCTTCACCTTGAGCTGCTGGTGGCGGGCGCTGGCTTTCCAGTGGATGTATTTCAGGCTGTCCTGATAACTGTAGTCCCTCACCCCGATGGGGCGGGTAGGGTCTTCAAAGATATAACGGGGGGCTTTGGCCTCACCCATGGGCTGGACTGAGGGCAAATACAGGTCGCCCACCGGGTATAGCTTGGGGTAAACGATTACGTGGTCTATCTCCCGCCGGTACTCCGAACGGGGATAAAAGCCGATTATGTCTCCCGAGGTGAGAGTTACCGGACCCAGTTGGTAATATCCGCGCTTACGGCAGTGGAGCTGATAGCGCCAGCTGATACTGCTGTACCAGCCGACCATGGCGGCACTTGAGATGACATAGCTGTCATTTTTGGCAACCAGAGAAGGTATGCCCTCAGCCAGAGCCAGCGGCGCCTCGTCCTCGACCTGAAGCCAGGGCAGGGGCAGAATTTTGCGGTTGGTCACCTTAAGCCTGAGCTCGATAGATTCACCGGGGAAGGCGCGCTTCTCGCTTAGACGCCGCAAACAATGGTGGGGTATGAGAGAGAAGCGACTCCAGAACTTGGCAAGTCCGGCGGCGGACACAGCGAGGGCGACCAGCATCGCTATCGCTACCTGCTTGAACCAGAGGGAAAGAAAGAGCGTAGCCGCGAGAATCAGAAGCCCGGGACGGCTGAGCATGTAGCCCGCCGGCTCGGTGGGAAAGACTCCCCCCGGCACTCCGATAAGATCTACCGTAGCTTCACCCTGCGCCATGAGCTCTTCCCGCATCACGCCGAGGGTTTCAAGCTCCCGGGTCAAACTGGCGACCCGCCCTGCCAGCTCTTCCCGTTCTTTCGAGAGCGACTCTATCTGCTGAGAAAGGTTTTCTGCGGCAGGAGACACGAACAAAACTGTTCTCAGGGCATTGAGACGTTCCAGTTCCTCCGTCTTGCGGGACAGTTCCTCCTTGAGCCCGGCAAGCTCGCGGCTCTGACGGTCAAGCCTGTCTTTGAATCTGACCTGCTTGACGACACGGGCACTCGGCTGTAACATGACTACCTCAAAAGCAGGGTAACTTCGCCCTGATATTATACACTTCAGCTTTACATTTATAAAATATAACCGAGCCCTCTCGTTACCGGTTAGCTGAAACCGAATTGTCACTGCGAAATATCCCGACCCTATTCTTGAATGTATAGTTTAGATTCCCGTTCAGGGTGAACCCGCTTCCGCGGGAATGACACCGGCAGACCTTCGGGCTAAACCCTTGAGCGATGTCAGCCAAATGAACGATACCAACAAGCCATTACCCCGCTATGATTTGAAGCATAAAAAGGGTAGAATTAGGGGCTGTGTTGGCGACGACCTCTATCATAATACCTACCTTAAACGAACGGGATAACATCATTCCGCTGGTCGAGCGTATCGCCAAGGCTCTTCACGGTTACAGATACCAGCTCGTCTTCGTTGATGACAGCAGCCGCGATGGTACCGCCGGGGTGGCTAAATCTCTGGCAAGTGACTACCCTATCAAGGTGCTGGTGCGCCCCAATAAAAAGGGGCTGGCGACGGCGATTCTGGACGGTATCGCCCTCGCCGACGGCGAGGTCATCGGGGTGATGGACGCCGATTTACAGCACCCGCCCGAGGTTCTGCCCAGCCTGATAAAAGAATATGAAACTGGTAAAGACCTGGTCATTGCCAGCCGCTACGTGCCTGGTGGCGGCTGCGAGAACTGGAAGCTCTCCAGAAGAATAATCTCCAAAGGGGCAATCGCCCTCGCCCACATCCTCCTACCGCCTACACGGAAAATCAAAGACCCGGTCTCGGGCTTTTTCCTCTTCCGGCGGAGCCTCGTCAAAGACCTCAAATTTGACCCCACCGGCTATAAGATACTTCTTGAGATGCTGATGGTAGCCAAGCCCGGTAATATAGCAGAGGTGCCCTTCACCTTCATCGTCCGGAGGGTAGGAAGCAGTAAAATGACCCTCCGTCAGGAGCGGGACTACCTGAGACACCTTCTTAGCCTCATGAGAAGAAGTGGAGAGCTTACCAGATTCATCAAGTTCATCATGGTCGGCGGAAGCGGAGTTGTCGTCAACGAAGGTTTTCTCTTTCTTTTCCGGGAATTCGCTCACCTTTCTTTACCTCTTGCCTCAGCCCTGAGCATCGAGCTGTCGATTCTGTCCAACTACAACCTGAACGACCTTATCACCTTTCGCGACCGCAGAAAACCGGGCTTGGGGTCGTTCCTGAGCCGCGCCCTGCGCTTCAATCTGGTCAGCCTCGCCGGCGCCGGCATCAACTGGGTGACGCTACTCTTTCTAACGAACGTTCTTGGCGTCCATTACCTTGTCGCTAATCTGATAGGCATCCTGCTGGCGACTCTGTGGAACTATATCGTTAACAGCTGGTGGACATGGCATTAGCCAAGAAGCGTCTCTCCCGCCTTATCCGGTGGGAATACACCGGGCTTATTCTCATCCTGGTGGCGACACTGGCGCTCCACCTGAGCGTCATCACCCGCCCTAGAGAGCTCATCCTGGACGAGCAGCACTACGTCCCTGATGCCCGCGCCATAATCCAGGAACACAAGACCCTGCGCGAGGAGCACCCGCCCCTGGGCAAGCTTTTCATCAGCCTAGGAATACTCGTCTTCGGCGACAACCCTCGGGGCTGGAGAATGCCCTCGGTGCTCATGGGAACGGCAGGTATCGTCCTTTTCTATCTCATCTGCCGGGAACTCCGAATGTCACAGAGGGCTTGCCTCATCGCCACCTTCCTTATGGCTTTTGAAAATCTTACCTTCGTCCAGGCATCGGTCGCCATGCTTGACGTCTTTTATGTCACCTTCATGTTTGCCTGCTTCCTCTGTTACCTCAAGGGCAAATATCCTCTTGCCGCCGTCCTTCTGACTCTGAGCGCCCTGGCAAAGCTCCCTGGGGCTTTCGCCGGGCTTGCCATCGGGCTCCACTGGATAATGACCAACCGGACAAAGGCACTCTCTTTCTTTGCCTCGATGCTTCTATCGCTAGTCTCTTTCTTCGCTTTACTGCCCGTCTTCTCTTTCATCATCAACCGGAGATTCATTAGCCCCTTCCAGCAGGTGAACACCATGCTGTCTCTATCCTCCAGCCTGACCTTCGCCTCGGCACAACATGAGTCTATGACTCGTCCCTGGGAATGGGTCATCTTGCCCAAAATCATGCCCTACTGGTACAAACCCAACTATATGGCGGCAATCAGTTTCACCCTCTGGGGACTCATCATCCCCGCGGTAGCTTACCTGATATTCCGGGCAGTGAGAAAGAACAGTGCCGGGTCTTTCGGACTCGTCTGGTTCACCGGCACCTATCTCATCTGGATACCCCTGAGCCTTCTCACCAACCGGATAAGCTTTGTCTTTTACTTCTACCCCACCATCGGCGCTGTCTGTCTCGGGGTGGGGCTGGGACTTTCCCGGATAGTCAGCAAATGGGGCACCAGAGACAGAAAAAGGCTGAGGTGGGTAATCCTGCCCCTCTTCTGGGGCTTTCTCATCGCCCACCTGGTTGTCTTTGTCATCCTCTCCCCGGTCTTTACCTAGGTGGGGAGAGTGAACTTTACCGCACCTCCGGCGGCTTTACCCCGCGGCTCAAGAAAGACGACGTTTTCTTCCTGCCAGAGCCAGAGGTGGTGCTCCCTCTTGACCCAGGCAATAAGCGACTGGCGGTAGGGATAGACGATGAAGACGCTATCTGCCACCCGGCTCAGCTCGGAGAGTGCTTTTACCGCATCACCAGTGGTGGCCACGTGCTCCAGCACATGACTGATGAAGACGGCACCGAAGCTCTTATCCCTGAAAGGCATGCGGGTGATGTCGGCGACCACGGCACAGGGGTGGTCTCGCATCGCCCTGGGGTCAATATCCAGACAGACATCGCCCCCGCCGTGGGCAGGCATTCTAAGCCAGTAGCGGTAGGACTTTACGCCCCAGGGTCCCCCCGCCACCAGAAGTTCCTTGCCCCGCGAACGGGCACAGCCTTCCGCTCCTTCATACTGGCGGTGCTTGAAGCGGTTTTCCCGCCCGATTACCAGCACCTGCCAGAGAAAAACGGCAAGAATCAGCCCCAGGATAACTAAAAAGACAGTCAAATTTCAGCCCACGACGTGTGACAATCTATGCTAAACTTGAGCCAGATTTAAAGTCCATATACTATAACCCATCAAAGCCCCGATTTCCAGCTTGTGGGAGTGGCATCGTTCGGTTTTGGATAATGTCAGTGCGAGCATAGGTCTCATTAAGTTCCGAGGAGATTGCCACGTCGCTTCACTCCTCGCAATGACGGCATAACAGTTTACTTTATCACCGTCCCGCTCTTACCCGCCAGGGCGTTCCCTAACTCCTGCTGAGAGGTGATGAGCACCCTTTTGCCAACGCCAGCCAGAAATTCCAAACTCGCCTCAATCTTGGGCTTCATGGAGCCTTCCCCGAACTCGTTCGCCGCAAGCAGAACTTTCGCTTCAGCAATGGTCAGTTTAGAAATTGGCTTCTGGTCTGGTTTCCCATAATTCCTGTAGACGCAGGGCACATAGGTCAGGATGATGAGACTCTCGGCTTTCAACTGGGTTGCCAGTTTCGCCGATGAAAAGTCCTTGTCAATCACCGCTTCGATGCCGATGAATTCATCCCCCTCTTTTATCACCGGTATCCCGCCCCCGCCACAGGCGATAACGACAAAACCACTGTCCCTGACCAGAGCCTCAATCTCCTCTATGTCAACGATAGCCACCGGCCTGGGTGAAGCAACCACCCGCCGCCAGCCCGCCGGCTCCTTCACCATGTCCGGATATACCTTATCTTCATAATAAGGGCCGATGGGCTTGGTCGGGCTCCTGAAGCCGGGGTCATTCCGGTCAACCAGGACTCTGGTGACAATGGTCACGGCATTTCGCTTCAGGATATTTTCAACCGACTGCTGAATCCAGTAACCAAGCTGACCCTGGGTCATGGCATCCAGCGCATCCAGGGGCATCTCGGACGTCACCGACCGACATCTCTCCTGCTGGAGCAAAAGATTACCCACCTGCGGACCGTTACCGTGAGTGATGACCAGAAAATAGCCTTTCATGAGCGGTTTCAGCGAGAGTATCGTCTCGTTCAGCCGTTGAATCTGCTGCTCGGCAGTGCCTTTCTCCCCGGGGCGAATAAGGGAGTTACCACCCAAGGCGACGACAGCTAGCTCCATGGCTTCAGCACCTTTTCCAGATTCAGTTTACCAACCTCTTTAAGCTCATAGCTGACCTGAGCCACGGGCTTATTTATCTTGATGATTCTGGGCAGTGTCACCGGCGTGGCGTCAATGACGGCGTCACATTTAGCCGAATTAATTGTCGTCTCAAGCTCCCTTACCTGCTCTGGACTGTAGCCCATGGCGGGTAGTTCATTCTTGAGATGGGGGAACTTCTCATAAAGCTCCCGGATTGAGCCGACGGCGTACCTCCGGGCGTCAATGATTTCCGCCTGGTATTTCTTCGCCGCTATCGTCCCGGCGCCGTAGGGCATCCCGCCGTGGGTGAGGGTAGGCCCATCCTCAACCACGAGAACAGACTTACTCTTGAGTAGCTCCGGCTTGTCCACCGTGACTTCAGATTCTGCCATGATAATCCGGGCTTCTGGATTAGTCGTCTTGATGTTCTCAAGAACCTGCTTTATGGATGCCTTTGCGGCGGAGTCGACCTTGTTCACGATGACCACGTCCGCCAGCCTAAGGTTGGTCTCACCAGGGTGGTAGGTTAGCTCATGCCCAGCGCGGTGAGGGTCAGCCACGACGATGTAAAGGTCAGACCTGATGAAAGAGAAGTCGTTATTACCGCCGTCCCACAGGACTATGTCGGCTTCCTTCTCCGCGGCGTGTAAAATCTTTTCGTAGTCAACCCCGGCATAGACCACGATGCCGTTTTCCAGATGAGGCTCGTATTCCTCCCGCTCTTCAATAGTCGTCTTGTACTTGTCCAGGTCGGCGTAGGTGGCGAACCTCTGGCAGACCTGCTCTCTCAAATCGCCGTAAGGCATGGGGTGCCTGATGACGACCACTCTCTTGCCATGACCTTTCAGAATTCTGGAGATTTTACGGGTGACCTGGCTCTTGCCCGCCCCCGTCCTCACCGCAGTGACTGAGATGACAGGCTTGGACGAGGTGAGCATGGTTGACTTGAGTCCCAGAAGAATAAAGTCCGCCCCGCACGAAAGCACAATTGATGCCTTGTGCATAACATACTCATGGGGGACATCGGAGTAAGCGAAGACGACCTGGTCAACCTTAAGCTCCTCAATAAGGTCGGTAAGTTCGCTCTCACTGTGGATGGGAATACCTTCGGGGTAGAGCTTCCCCGCCAGCTCTTTCGGATAGCGCCTCTCGGCGATGCCGGGTATCTGGGTAGCAGTGAACGCCACGACCTCGTAGTCAGGGTTATCGCGGTAGACGGTATTGAAGTTATGGAAGTCCCTGCCGGCGGCGCCCATGATTATTACACGCTTTTTCATTCAGTCTTTGCTCCTCACCATGAGTATGTCCCTAAGCCAACTTTAAGTTAGCCAGGAAGTGTTGTCAAGGGAGAAAATCCTCGGTATCGCTCGCTTTAGTTTGTCATGCTGAGAGAGTTCGGATTGCTTCGCTTTCGCTCGCAATGACTTCTGATTCTCTTTGAGGAATTCCCTATTTCTGTCATTGCGAGGAGCGTAGCGACGTGGCAATCTCTTGAAAGTGAGAGACTATCGGATTGTATTTGGTCTGCCCTGTTGCTAAAATGAAGCCAATTCTTATCTGAGGACTAGAGATGCCAGACT
>JAZDNC010000058.1:0-15586 GCA_043800335.1 Chloroflexota bacterium | reverse complement strand
GCCGCCGGAGACAACACCCCCTGCGACACCGCCGCCCACGACGCCACCACCGGAGACGCCTCCGGCAACACCGCCAGTAGCACCGCCGCCAGCACCGGTCACCCGTGACATCTCAACGGTGATTGATAACACCGGTCGCATTACTCAGACGGTTACGGCGACACTTACCGAGACCAGGGCGGACCAGGCGGTGAGAAACACCGTTGTTACGGTGAGGCAGGATACGGTGGCACTGATGCCCGACGGTCGTCCGCCGACGGAGATTACGATAGCGCCGGCGACGGGGACGATACCGCCGCCGCCAGCTGGACTTAATGTCATCGGTATACCTTACGACTTCGGTCCGAACGGGGTCACTTTCACCCAACATCCGGCAGAGATTACCCTGACCCTGGACCCGGCAACAGTAGCGGGGATAAGTGCGGGAGACCTGACCGTTTGCTACTACGACCAGGAGAGCGGTAGCTGGGTCGGGGTGACTGTCGTTTCGGTTAATCCCGACGGGACGGTCGTTGTCCAGACTGACCATTTCACTATCTTTGCCATTCTGGTCAGGGTGAAACCGGCACCGGGGACATCACTGACGCCCGCCGACCTCAAGCCCACCGCGCTTAAAATCTCACCGACACGGGTAAGCACTACCCAGACCACGATGATCACGGTTGCCGTTGCCAATGGCGGCGGCGAGGCAGGTAAGTACACCGCAACCTTGAAGATTAACGGCACTGTTGAAGCCACTAAAGAGGTTAGCGTTCTGGGCGGAACAAGCAAAGAAGTGAGTTTCAGTTCTACCAAGGCAGTGCCGGGTACATATACGGTTGAGGTTGACGGGCTGAAGGGCTCGTATGTTGTCTATGAACCTGAGGCAGTCGTAACGCCGCCACCGAGTAAATTGCCGCTGATAATTGCCATTATCGGCGGACTGGCGGGAATAATTGTGATTGTCCTCATCTATTTCTGGTGGCGCCGACGCCGTTACGCCGGACCTGGCGTCTAGTTCAAGTCTTGAGGGCAAAGAGATTCTAGTGAGAGGGGGTTACCACCCCCTCTCTTTCGTTGCAATTGTGAGCCGGCTATTGCCTTCTGAAATAGCCTGTGCTACACTATCGGAGTGTTGCCCAGATAGGGTTTGACACTCTAACTGGAGTGTAATGACGGCAAAGGTCACCATCAAGATACCCCCGGAGCTTTACGCAAGGCTTTCGGAGATGATTACGGGCACGGGCTTTGGCAGTGTTACCGAGTTCATCGTCTTTGTCATGCGCACGCTGGCGATGAGCGGCAAGGTCAAAGAGGGTGATAACCTGACGGAAGATGAGATAAAAGCGGTCAGGGAGCGCTTAAGGAGGCTGGGTTATCTATGAGTCCAGGGCGTAAGAGTGTCTCGATTTCAGAGGAACTCTACCGCAAAATAGCGGAGAGGGTCAAGACCAGTGGCTTTAACTCGGTGGATGAGTATGTCAGCTTCGTCCTGGAGCAGGTCATTGAGGCTGATTCAACTGGAAAAGCCATGAGCGATGCCGATGAGACAGAGATTAAAAACCGGCTCAAAAGACTGGGCTATTTCGAGTAGGAAGGTCTGGAACCAGCATGGAAAAGAGTTTGTCCCGTCTTGTTGTCTGGGGTGTTATCGGTTTTCTTGCCCAGTTTGTTGACGGGACGCTGGGGATGGGCTACGGCGTTTTTTCCAACACGCTCGTGGTCGCCGCCGGGGTGGTGCCAGCTCTCGCCAGTGCCAGCGTCCATAACGCCGAGGTCGTAACCACTCTTGTTTCCGGTGGCTCGCATCTCTTTTTTGGTAACGTAAAACGGGAGTGGCTCCTGGCACTCATTATCCCCGGGATTATCGGCGGTGTTCTCGGTGCCTTGCTACTTGCCTCGGTGCCCGGGAAGCAGATAAAACCGGTTATCGCTTCTTTTCTTCTCCTCCTCGGTGCTCTCATTATTTATCGCTTCGCCCGGCGTAAAAAGACATCTGCCGAAGCCGAGGCTGCCCCAATAGGGAGCAGCGAAGGACGGGGCAGCCCGTCGCTCAAAATCCCGCTGCTGGGGCTTGTCGCCGCCTTCGTCGACGCCATCGGCGGCGGTGGCTGGGGACCTATCGCCACGCCGGGTCTTATCCTGGGTGAGAACGCCGAACCCAGGAAGGTGGTGGGTACAGTGAACCTAGCGGAGTTTTTTATCACCATCGCCATCTCGGGTACTTTTATTATCAAGATGGGCTGGGACGCTTTTGACTGGGGGCTGGTGGGTGCCCTGGCTCTGGGGGGCATTATCGCCGCGCCGGTTGCTGCCTTCTGTTGCCGGAGGCTCCCGGTAAAGCTCCTGGGTATACTGATTGGTTTACTTATCATCGCCTATAACCTGCGCACGCTACTTACGGCTTTACTCTAGGGGAGGATTAGGGGGTATGAACGAGTTACAGGAACTTGAGGACAGGAGTCTTTACATCATCAGAGAGGCCTTCGCCGAGTTCAAGCGGCCGGCGGTGCTCTGGAGCGTGGGGAAGGACAGCACGGCGACCGTCTGGCTCTGTAAGAAGGCATTCTTCGGTAAAATCCCCTTCCCGGTTATCCACATCGACACCGGCTATAAGTTCAAGGAGATGTACGCCTTCCGCGACCGTATCGCCCGGGAGTGGGGCTTTGAGCTTCTCGTGGCTCAAAATAAGGAAGCCATCAAGCGGGGGGTCAGTCCTCAAACGGGCAAGTTTGAGTGCTGTAACCAGCTTAAGACCCAGGCGCTCCAGCAGTTTCTGGACAAGTATAAATTTGATGCGCTGTTCTTAGCCATCAGGCGGGACGAGCACGGCATTAGGGCTAAGGAAAGGTATTTCTCCCCCCGTGATGAGGAGTTCAAATGGAACTACAAAGACCAGCCCCTCGAGATGTGGGACCAGTTCCAGAGCCAGTCGGGTAATGGCACCCACACCCGGGTGCACCCCATCCTGCACTGGCGGGAACTGGATGTCTGGGAGTTCATCCGTGAGGAGAAACTGCCGGTGAACCCGATGTATTTTGCCCGCAACGGGAAGAGGTACCGCTCCCTCGGTTGTGAGCCCTGCACCCTGCCCATAGACTCAAATGCGGCGACGGTGGATGAGATTGTCGAGGAGCTCAGGGTCTCCAGGGTCGCCGAGCGCTCCGGTAGGGCACAGGACAAGGAGAACACCTTCACCATGCAGAAGCTCCGTGCGCTGGGGTATATGTAGGCTTTCTGGAGGAGCTCCGGATTCGCTGTCATTGCGAGAAGCGAAGCGACGAAGCAATCTCCGATTAAGAATGAACAAACGATTCTATGTTTACATCCTGACTAATAAAATGCATACAGTGCTCTATACTGGAGTGACAGGCGATTTGCTCTCACGTGTTTATCAATACAAAGAGAAAATGATTCGTGGATTTACAGGTCGTTACAATGTCAACAGGTTGGTCTATTTTGAGGAATTTTCGGACGCTTACAACGCTATCTCAAGAGAGAAGCAACTTAAAGGTGGCTCAAGAAAAAAGAAAACGGAGCTAATAAAGAGTGTGAATCCCGGATGGAAGGATTTGTCTAAGGAGTTTTGATTAGTGCTCAGTCGGAGATTGCTTCGCCCCGATTGGGACGGGGCTCGCAATGACGTTTAGAGAAAGGGTTCGTCATTCTAGGAGCAAGGCAACAAAGCATCTCCCATTCAAAGAAAGAGCCATAAGACTATCAAAACATTTGCCAGTACTTAGACATTTAGATTCCGCTTCCGTGGAATGACACTAATATCTTAACACCTGGCTTAAGGTCAGGAGAAGCAATGAAAGTAAATGTTGTTATTGTCGGTCATGTTGACCATGGTAAATCGACCCTCATCGGCAGGCTTCTTTACGATTCTGACAGCATCACCGAGGGCAGGGTCGCCGAGGTCCAGCGTCTGGCGGAGGAGTTCAAAAGGCGCTTTGAGTTTGCCTACTTCCTTGACTCATTTGACGATGAGCTCAAAGAGGAAAGAACCATTGACACCACCGGCGTCATGTTCAAGAGCAAGCAGAACCTTTATGCGGTGAGTGACGTGCCCGGGCACAAAGAGTTCATCAAGAACATGCTCAGCGGCGCCTCTCATGCTGATGCCGCAGTGCTGGTGGTCTCCGCCAAGGAGGGTATTGAGGAGCAGACCCGCCGCCACGCCTTTCTCATCCATATGCTGGGCATAAGGCAGGTGCTGGTTCTGGTCAACAAGATGGACGCTGTGGGCTACGATGAAGCTGTCTTTGACCGAATAAAAGACGGGGTGGCGAAGCTCTTTGACTCAATCGGGCTTTCTGCTAAAACCTTTATCCCTGGCTCGGCGATGGAGGGAGACAATATCTATAAGCCATCTGATAGGATGCCCTGGTACCGGGGCGGCACGCTGATAGAGGCGCTGGACGCTCTTAAGATAGCCCACGAGCTGAGACCCCTCCGCTTCGTGGTTCAGGACGTCTACGATGTTAAGGACGAGAAGGTCGCGGTGGGACGGGTGGAATCGGGCACGGTCAAGGTAGGAGACGAGGTTATCTTCCAGCCCTCGGGACTGAGAAGCCGGGTGGAGAAGATTAGACGTTTTGAGGGTGAGCAGACGGGTGCCGCGAGTGGCGAAGCCATCGGCATTGTTGTTTCCGGGGCACCAAAGCGAGGGGAGGTCATGGGGCTCACCGCCAGTCCGCCTGTGCCGGTGAGGCGGTTTGTCGGGGAGGTGGTGCTTCTTGACGAGCGGCTGGAGCAGGGAGAGACGGTGGAACTGCGCTGTGGCACCAGCCGGGTTAAGGCAAAGGTGAGCGAGATAAGGGAGAAGATAGACTCGGAGACCGGCGTGGTCACGGCAAGCCATCCCGACCATATCGTCCAGCCTGAGGCGGCGACCATTCTTTTTGAGACCGAGCCGCTGGTGGTAGAGCGGTTTGCCGATATTCCCGAGTTGGGCAGGTTCGTTCTGGTCAGGAAAAGCAACATCGGCGCCGGCATTGTGCTGGAGAAATAGCGTGATTTTAGTCGTTGGCATAGATGCGGCTACCTGGACGGTGGTGCGTCCCAATCTGGACAGGCTTCCAGCGCTTAAAAAGCTGACGGAGATTGGCAGGCCAAAGGAGTATATCATCAGGGAAAAACCCGTCTCCCCGCTCGTCTGGTGCGGGATGTTCTCCGGGAAAACGTTTCCTGAACACGGGCATGACAGCTTTGTTAAAGACGGCAATCTGGTCAAAAGAGAAGAGATAAAGGTTGATTTCATCTGGGACGTCCTGAGACGCGAGGGCAAGAAGGTCTACGCTCTGAATGTGCCCTTTGTCGTCCCGCCCTACTCGTTCGGCGTCCCGTTCCGCCCGGTGGGCTTCGGACTCCCCACCAACGAGAAGGAGTGGCAGGAGGAACTGGAGCGCATCACGGTAAAGACCCTTGAGCTGATGCGGGAAGTCCCCGATGTTCTCATTTCGGTCTATACCCTTCTGGACAGGGTCCAGCACTTACACTGGGGTGAGCCACCAGTCCTTGAGTGGTATGAGAAACTTGACCGTAAACTCGGTGAGCTTATCCTTGATAGTGGCTTCATAGAGGATAAGAGAAATAGCCTCATCATGATTTCCGACCACGGCTTCTGCTCCTTCGGTGAAGCCAAGGTTCAGACACTTCCCCAGAAGACCGCCGAGGGCGAGATTAAGGGCGACCACCACGAGAACGCCTTCCTCATCACCGTCAATCTGGATTATGAGATAGACAGTCCGCAGGACGTGTTTAACGCCATTAGGGCACTCACCAGGGCATAAAACTCAGCATTAGTCCACCAATCAGTGACAGGCTCGCTCGCTTCCTCGTAATGGCGGCGTCTAGAAAGACTGACTTCCGTTTATTGCCTTGGCATGGTAGTATAAAACTGGTCTCATCGGGGGGTGGCTGTGTCCTGCTATTTCAGGCATCTGAATGAAGTTCTGGTTCAGGCTGGTATCGCCGTGACCAGAGAGAACAGAAAACAGGTTGATGCAGCAATTCACAAGCTCATGGGGGTTGATTACAAAGACTGTCCCGCGACCTGGGAAACGCTCAAAGGAGAGATACTTACGAGCGAGGAGAGACGGCGGGACTTCATCCGTAAACTGAGGTCCAGAGCTGGCGCTCAGCTAAATGGCACTCTATGTCATTGCGAGCGAAGCGAAGCAATCTGTCTCTTCATCGCGATGTTGGGAGCGTATTGCTTCGGGCTGAAGCCCTCGCAATGACTAACGACGACATCGTAAGGGCTACACTTCAGGGAACGAAAACATTATAATTACCTTACCCATGTAGGAGGTAGTCATGCCTAAAGAGCTTTCACCGCAAGAGGTGAGGTGGGTCTGTGAGCCGACAATGTTCGGCTGTGATTCAACCCGGGAGCTGGCGCCGGTAGCCGGCATCCTCGGGCAGGACAGGGCTTTGAGCGCCCTGGAGCTCGGGCTTAACATCACCACGCCCGGTTTTAATGTCTATGTCGCTGGTGCCCCCGGCACGGGACGTACCACCACCATCAGGTCTTTTCTGGAGACGCTGGCGGCCAAGAAAAAGCCACCTGCCGACTGGTGCTATGTCCATAATTTTGCCGACCCCTACTCGCCAAATGCCCTTGAACTTCCGTCGGGGCTGGGCGCCAAGTTCAAAGCGGACATGAAGCTGACAATAGAGAACGCCAGCCGGAGCATCGCTCAGGCTTTCTCCAGCAAAGAGTATGCGGAGAGGCGTGAAGAGATAACCAAACTCTTAAACCAGAAGCGCGAGGAGTCCTTCAAGCTCCTCTCGGAGAGGGCACAGAAGGCGGGCTTTCTGGTGCAGACCTCCCCGGTAGGGCTAGTTTTCGTCCTGGCTCCCGATGGACGACCCATAAGTGAGGAGCAATACCGAGAGCTAACTGAACAGGTAAAACAGGAGGTAAGACGAAGGCAAGAAGAGCTCAACCGGCTCTTCAGGGAGGAACTGGCTAAACTCCGGACGGAGGAGACGGCGACCCAGAAGAAGCTTGAAGATACCAACCGTCAGGTGGCGGACTACGCGATTAGCTTTCTCTTTGATGAGCTTAACAAGAAGTACGGTGAGTATCCTGAGATAACCGACTACCTGAAAGCGGTGAGGAAGGATATCACCGAAAACCTTGAGCTTTTTCAGGCGCAACCCCGACCCTCTGAAGAGGAACCGCTGGCGGTCATGCAGACGCTAGCCCGCACCCAGGCGATACGGCGCTATGAGGTCAATGTGCTGGTAGATAACGCCCAGCTAAAAGGGGCGCCGGTAGTAATTGAGTTTAATCCCACATTTAACAATCTCCTCGGTCGTATGGAGAGGGAAGCCCAGTTCGGGACTCTCTACACGGACTTCACCCTCATCAGGGCTGGTTCGCTCCACCGGGCAAACGGGGGCTACCTGGTTCTCCGCGCCCTTGACCTTCTAGCCAACTTCCAGTCCTGGGAGGGACTTAAGCGTGCCATCAGGGAGCGCAAGCTGGTGGTGGAGGACATCTCGGAACGCCTTGGTTTTATGGCGACGAAGACCCTCAATCCGGAGCCAATCCCCTTTGACGCCAAGGTGATTATCATTGGTGAACCGCTCATCTATCATCTCCTTTATCTCCATGAACCGGAGTTCAAAGAGCTTTTCAAGGTCAAGGCTGACTTTGATACCCGTATGGAGCGGAGTGAAGAAAACCTGAAGAGCTATGTCGGCGTCATCTGTCGCTTTGCTCACGAGGAGAAGCTGCGGGAAATCAAGAGTCAGGCGCTGGCTAAGATAGCTGAGTACAGCGTCAGGCTCGCCGGCGACAGGGATAAACTTTCCGCCCACTTTGCCGAAGTGGCTGACATCATCCGAGAAGCTAGCTTCTGGGCGGGCATGGAGGGGGCGGAGTTCATCGAGGCAAAGCACGTCATGCAGGCGATAGACAAAAAGATTTATCGCTCTAACCTTATTCAGGAGCACATCAACGAGGCTATTGCTAAAGGGACTCTCTTTATTGATACCGATGGTGAGAAGGCAGGGCAGGTGAATGGTCTCTCGGTGATTGAGCTGGGTGACTTCGCCTTCGGCAGGCCCAGCCGTATCACGGCGAGCATTGGTGTTGGTCGGGAGGGGCTGATTGATATTGAGCGTGAGTCTAAGCTGGGCGGGCCCTTGCACACCAAGGGGGTCATGATTCTGAGCGGTTATCTCGTTGAGAGATACGCCTCGAATCTACCCCTCTCCCTCTCGGCGCGACTGGTCTTTGAACAGAGCTATGAGGGGGTAGAGGGCGATAGCGCTTCCAGCGGGGAGCTTTACACCCTGCTCTCCCGACTGGCTGACGTCCCTCTGCGGCAGTACATCGCTGTCACCGGCTCGGTTAACCAGAAGGGTGAGGTGCAGGCGATTGGCGGAGTAAATGAGAAAATTGAGGGTTTCTTTGAGGTCTGTCGTCTGAGGGGGCTTAATGGCAAACAGGGTGTCTGCATTCCCGAGGCGAATGTAAAGCACCTGATGCTTAAGGAAGACGTGGTTCAGGCGATTGCCGAAGGCAAGTTCCACATCTACCCGGTGAAGACCATTGATGAGGGCATTGAGGTGCTAACGGATAGCCCCGCCGGTAAACAGCTTGCCGACGGCTCTTTTGAGCCAGACTCGTTCAACGACAGGGTCAAGAAGCGTCTTTTACATCAGGCGACGACGCTAAGGGACTTCTCCCGGCAGGGGGAACCGGCCCGACCGAGGAGCAGGTCTTCCAGAGAGCCAGAGGATGAGACCATAAAACCGGCTGGTGGGGGCTCATCCTAGCCTGGGATGGGTGGAGGGGCGGAGCTTTATGAGTCATAAGACCCGAATCATTTTAAGTTACCTGATTATGGCTCTGGGCATCATTGGCTCGATTGTCTTTGTCTTCTACTGGGATAGAATCAAGAACCTCGCTGGTTATGGTTATCCCTTTATTTTTCTTCAGAGCTTCATCGCTGGCAGTCCCTTCCCGGTCATTGACCCCTATATGGTGGTTGTCTTCACCATGGCACCTATATTAAACCCTCTTCTGGTCGGGCTTGTCTCCGGGCTGGGTGTTGCCAGCGGGCAGACCACGGCTTTTCTGATGGGCAGGATGGGACGCATTTCCTACCTCACGGGAACTGAGAGTAACGGTACTGCGCGACGTAGGCGGCGCCCGCCGCGCTGGACGATAGAACTGATTAAATGGGCGCACCGGAAGGGTTCGGTGGCTGTATTTCTTCTCTCGGCTCTTTTTAATCCAGTCTTCACCCCCATCGCCGTCGCCATGGGGGCACTCAAGTTCCAGGTGCTGAACTTCTTTATCATGTGCCTCGCCGGTAACACCCTGAAGAGCCTTGTTATCGCCTACGCCGGCTACTTCGGACTGGGGACGATACTCCGCTGGCTCGGGGTAAAGTAAATCTCGGCGAATAGACTTGCTTTCAATTCTCTTATTGATTTAATAATTTAATAATTCGCATGAGGTAAAGACTATGGAAAAACTGCTCTGCCAACCGTTTAGTCTGGGTGGGATGAACCTCAGAAACCGGATTGTTATGCCACCCATGGTTGTCCGCTTCGCTACCGACGACGGCTTTATCACCGACCGCTCCGTCGCCTACTACGGAGCCAGAGCCAAGGGAGGCGCGGGTTTAATCATCCAGGAGGCGACCTTCGTCCGTCCCGATGGACAGATTCTCGCTAACGAGCCGGCGATATACGATGACAGGTTCATCCCCGGACTCAGGCGGGTGACTGAGGCTATCCACCGCCACGGGGCAAAGGCGGCGGTTCAGCTCATCCACGGCGGTAGGACGGCCTTCTTTGGTATCCCCGGTGTACCGATTGGGCCCTCGCCCGTCGCTGCCCCTGGCTATTCCGTACCCAAAGAGATGAGCCTCACCGATATTGGTGAGGTCATTGACACCTTCGCCCGAGCGGCTTATCGGGCGAGACAGGCGGGCTATGACGCGGTAGAGATACACGGGGCACACGGCTACCTCATTGACCAGTTTATCTCCCCGATAGCCAATAGGCGCGGCGATGCCTACGGCGGTAGCGTGGCGAACCGTGCCCGTCTTCTGGTCGAGGTTATCGGTGCGGTAAGAGAGGCGCTGGGTAGGAGCTTCCCGGTCTGGTGCCGCATCAACGGGCGGGAGTTCGGCACTGAGGGTGGCGAGACTCTTGAAGACGCCAGAGAGGTTGCCCGGCTCGCCGAGAAGGCTGGCGCCTGTGCCATCCATGTCTCTGCCACAGGGCCGGCAGTCCCCCTCAACTACCCTCAGCTAGTTTTTAGCCCGGGTCTTATCTCTGACCTGGCGGCGGGGATAAAGACTGCAGTCGATGTCCCCATCATCGCCGTGGGCAGCATGACGCCGGACTTTGCCGAGAAGCTACTCCGGGAGGGTAAGGCAGACCTGATTGCCTTCGGGCGCGCCCTTTTCGCCGACCCCGAGCTACCCAACAAGGTTTGTTCGGGCGGGACGAAGGACGTGAGGCCCTGTATTCTCTGTTTCCATTGCCGGGACGGATTACGCCTTCGGGCTGAGCGGAGGGTGTGCTGTGCGGTAAACGCGGCGATGGGCAAAGAGAAGGCTTATGAGATTGTTAAGACGGACAAGGCGAAGCGGGTGCTGGTGGTGGGAGGGGGCCCGGCAGGGCTGGAGTCGGCAAGGGTAGTGGCGCTTCGGGGACATCAGGTAACTCTCTGGGAGAAAGAATCAAGATTGGGCGGTCAGCTAAATGTAGCCTCGGTCGCACCTTACAAAGGCAGGATTGAGGCTTTACCTCGCTACTACGCCCGGGAGCTTAAAAACCTCGGGGTGACGGTCAAGCTGGGTAAGAAGGGGACGCCAGGGCAGGTAGTCCAGTTTGCTCCTGAAGTCCTCGTTCTGGCGACGGGAGCGAAGCCCATCGTCCCTAAAATCCGCGGGCTGAGTAAAGCCTATCGCGTGTCGGCGGTGGACGTTCTATGGGGCAGGGCTGAGGTCAAGGGGGAGAGGGTGGTCATCATCGGCGGGGAGCAGGTCGCCTGCGAGGTCGCCATGTATCTTTCGGGCAGGGGCAAGCGGGTCACCATGGTGCGCCGGGGGCCTGAGATGGCAGCTAGGGCGGGGGGACTGGGCAGGTTTGTCCTCAACCGGCTCAAGGCTGAGGGTGTCACCATGCTCACCGGGGTCACCTACCGTGAGGCTAACGAGAAAGGTCTGGTCGTTACGACTAAGGAGGGCGAGAAATTACTTGAGGCAGACACCATCGTTCTTGCCGCCGGGGCTGAGCCGGAAAAAGGGCTCTATGAGAAAGTCAAAGATAAAGTGGCGGAAGTTAAGCTGGTGGGTGACGCCGTTACCCCGCGCAACATCGCCGACGCAATTAGCGATGGCTATCAGGCGGGACTGAGTATATAGTACTTGGTTGCGAAATAATTGTTAAGATGCGCCGCTCATGGTGAGCCTGTCGAACCATCGGCGCCCTTCGACAGGCTTAGGGCGAGCGGCTTTATTAATGTTCTTTTTGCAACTAAGTACTAGAATTCTTTCGGACTAGAAATGTTCAATATTGGATATGGCTTGAAGCCCATACCGTAAGCAATCTACCCCTCAAGCCCTCTCCCCTCTATCCAGGGGAAAGCCATGACCTCGTCTATGTCCCGGACATCGCAGAAAAGCATCACCAGCCGGTCAACTCCCAGGGCGATGCCACCTGACTCGGGTAAAGAGCCCAGTGCTTCCAGAAACCTGAAGGGAAGGGAGAAGCCTTCTCTCCCCAGCTTCGTAAGACTTTCAATGTCCTCGCTAAAGCGCCTTTCCTGCTCCGCCGGGTCATTGAGCTCGGAGTAACCGTTGGCGAGCTCAAGCCCCCCAATGAAGACCTCAGCCCTCTCGGAGACGCTTGAGTCCCCCGGCTTCAGGCGGGCTAAAGAGGCGCAGGCTCTGGGGTAGTCCATCAAGACCACGGGGCGTTGGGGAGGGAGAGAGGGTATCACCCTGTCCACGAGGTCAGATTCAAAACGCTCGGCATCATAGGCTACTGTAGGGTCCCAGCCAGCGGACTTCAGAAAGGCGTCTTTTACGGTGATGTGGAGCCAGGGAGGGGTGAGGTCAATTTTCTTTCCCTGGTAGCCGATTTCAGGATAAACCCTGAGACTACGGGCGACGGCGGTAATCAGGTTTTCCGTGTCCTGGATTATATCAAGATAGCCGGCGTGGGCGCGGTACCACTCAAGTATGGTGAACTCCGGCTGGTGGTTTCTACCGCGCTCTTCTCTGCGGAAGCTGTGGGTAAGCTGGAAGATTTTGTCGTAGCCGGAAGCCAGAAGCCGCTTCATGTAAAGCTCAGGCGAGGTAGAGAGAAAAAAGCCTTCACTCCTGAAGGGGGTGATGTGTAGCTCCGGCGCTACCTGGGGCACGCGCAGGGGAGTCTCTACCTCAAGGAAGCCTTCGCCGCGGAAGAAACTACGGATAGCCTGAATAACTCTGTCTCTTTTTTCAAGATTGGTTTTAATCCGTCTCAGTCGTGCTTCATCGGCAGGGGTCATCGCTACCCCTTGACACCGCCCAGTCGCTCCACGTAAGCCCCGGTGCGGGTATCTATCTTGAGGATGTCGCCTTCCTTAACGAACGAGGGGACGCCGATGCTGAGTCCGGTCTCCATGGTTGCCATCTTGGGCTGGGCGGTGACGGTATCAGCCCTGGAACTGACGGCGCTCTGGACGACCTTGAGCTCGACGGTGATGGGCAGGGTGATGTCAATGGGCTGTCCTTCCCAGATAATCAAAACCACGGGAGTGCCTTCCTTGAGATAGTATTTCCTGTCGCCGATTCTCTCGGCGGCCATCATAATCTGCTCGAAAGTCTCCGAGTCCATGAAGATGTACCTGTCTCCCTCCTGGTAGAGGTATTGGGTATCCCTGGTCTCAACCCTGGTCTCCTCAACCTTGGCGGCGGAGCGGTAGGTCTGCTCCAGCTGAGCGTTGTTCAGCAGGTTTCTGAGGCGGAGCTTATAAATGGCGCTGCCCTTCCCCGGCTTGACAAAGTCAACCTCTTCAACGTTGTAGGGGGCATTGTTGAGCAGAATCTTGGTGTTTTTGCTTACATCTTCTATTTCCAACTGTCACCCACTTTTTACTAGCCAGTCCTAAGGACTGGTTCGATTTGACTTGAATATTTAGGAAAGTTTAGACGAAATCCTAAAAAAGGGCAAGAGGCGGTGAACAGGTGCACCGCAAGCCCGAATTGGGGTATAATAAAGCCAGAGAATTCTTGGGGAGGCTACCAGATGACATTAAAGTGTCCCGGTCAGGACGGCAGAGACCTGAAGGTGGATGTCATGCGGTGTCCCGGGTGCGGGGCTGAGGTCGAGATATTCTCTGATGAGTTCAGGGTTCGCTGTCAAAAGTGTAAGAAATGGGTCTGCCGTAAGGAAGTCCCGTCCTGCTACCAGTGGTGTCGCTCTGCCCGGGAGTGTCTGGGCGAGGCAAAGTGGCAGGAGTTGAAAGCACAGGGTCTCGTTAAAAGCGCCTAGGGTCACATCTAAGGTGCAGACTACTTGAAGGGAATAATATCTTGCTATCAATCCCCTGAATACAATTCAGGGGATAATTCATTTTAAGCTGGCCTTGGTTTCTCGGAGTCGAGTTTCCGATTGTTATCGGCGGGAAAAGGCTGACCGGTTGCAAGCCAGTGATTTACTTCCTGAGGCAGCAGGGTACCGCAGGAGACAATCATCCTCATGACAATTTCCGGCCGGATATTGGTCTTGGTCACTTCATCTTCCGGCACCATAATGACAAAACCACTCATCGGGTTCGGGGCGGTGGGAATAAGCAGGTTCAGGAGCTTTCTGCCGTTCTTATCCGAGAACTCACCGGTGATAAAGGCAATACTTGTAATCCCCTTTCTGGGGTATTCTACGAGTCCCACCTGGAGCGGGCTTGTCCTGCCCGGCTTGGAAAAACGGGCGACGACCTCCTTGGCCGAGGTATAGAGCGGGCGTACCAGGGGGACACGGTTGATGAGGGCTTCCCCTATCTGAATCATCTTTCCCCCGATGACGCTGCTGCTAACCAGCCCGATGAGGTAAAGGACGAGGATGGTGATGGCAAAACCGATGCCTGGTATCGTCCTACCAGTGATAAGCCTGATAACAGGCTGTGAGAGTCCATCAATGGCTCTAAAAATCCAGCTCAGCGTCCAGATAGTAATCCCCGCCGGAATCGCCAGGGCGAAGCCGATAAGGAAATGGTTCCTTATTCTTCGAAGTAGTCTTCTGCCCATTCTATTTTCTCTCCTGAGAGATTAGATACCGGCTTCTCAGCTGACCACAGCCTCCATCAATATCCAAGCCTCTTGGCTCCCTCAGCGTGGCGCTAACACCATGAGACCTGAGTTCTTTTAGGAAATCAAGTGTTCTCTGTCTCTCCGGGGCTTTGAATTCCTCTTTACCGGTGCTGTTACCGGCGATTAGATTGACCTGGGTGTTGAGCCCTTTAAGCAGTCTGGCCAGTTCCCGGGCACAGCGAGGAGAGTCGTTTACTCCTTTGAAGAGGGCGTACTCAAAGCTGGGACGGCGCCCGGTCTTCTTCAAGAACTCCTTGGCGGCGCGAATGAGTTCTTCCACAGGGTATTTCCGGTTTACCGGGACAAGTCTGTTTCTGAGTTCGTTGTCGGGGGCGTGCAGGGAGATTGCCAGCTCAACTCTGACGCCATCCTCAATAAGGCGGTATATTTGGGGGATAAGACCGACAGTGGAGAGCGTGATGTGGCGGGCGTTCAGGTTGAGGCCGTAGCTTGCGTTAAGAAGGTTGATTGCTCCTACCACCGCCTCATAGTTGGCAAGGGGCTCTCCCATACCCATGAAGACGATGTTGGTCAGCGGGCGCTTTGTACCCTTTTCCCCTACTCCGGATTGTCTCAGGCAGTGGAGCACCTGCCCCACTATCTCGCCCTGGCTGAGATTACGCGTGAAGCCCTGCCCTCCGGTGGCGCAGAAGGGACAGCCGATGGGACAGCCCACCTGGGTGGAGACGCAGACCGTGCCCCGCTCCCGGGCGCTTTCTCCGGGGTTATATCTCATAAGGGTAGACTCAATTGTCGACCCGTCGGAAAGCTCAAAGAGGGTCTTTCGGGTTAAGCCGTCTGAGGAGACTCTTGTCTCGATTGGTTTTAGTATGGGTAGCTGAGTCTCAAGGGTAAGTCTTTCGCGCAGGGACAGGGGTAGGTCGGTCATCTCATCAACAGCGACTGCGCCTTTCTGATAAACCCAGCCGAGCACCTGGTTAGCCCGGTATGAAGGTTCACCCCACGCAACCATAAGCTCTCTTAACTCGGAGTAAGAGAGGTCAAGAATTCTTTTCTTAGTCGTCGCTAACATCGCCTGTTTATGTTTGGTTGAATTTATTTATTATTTTAGCAAATCATGGCTGCTGGCGTCTAAGAGTGTTTTTCGGACATATTCCTTGATACTCTCGGAAAGGACGGATTACTTCGGGCTAAAGCCCTCGCAATGACGATTTGGTTTTAGCGGCTGTGCCCAAGAGTAGGTCGGTTGTGGTGTAGCTAAGGAAGTTATATCATAACACCAGTCATTCCGGGAGAAAGACACGAAAACC
>JAZDNC010000068.1:0-13036 GCA_043800335.1 Chloroflexota bacterium | reverse complement strand
AATGACCTTTCAGATTGAGGGTGATACAATTATCCTGCGTAATATTGGCCAGCACGATGAAACGTTGGGGCGACCCTAGGAGGTGGGTGAAGGTGCCGACATACAGTAAAGTTACGAGACACGGGCAGATTACTCTGCCGGCACGTGTACGCAAGAGCATGGGTATTGAAGAGGGCGACCTCATAGAAATTGAAATGATAGACGAAAGGGTCGTGCTCGTGCCGAAGAGACTGGTAGATAAGAGCCAGGCTTATTTCTGGACCAAGAAATGGCAAGAGGGGGAGAAGGAGGCTGATTCGGATATCAAGGCGGGGCGTATCAGGGTTTATGATTCTGCAGAGGAATTAATGAAGGATTTGGATAGTTCCTCAATCCCGCCTCGTAATGCCTAGGGCATGTAAAGGAGCCTGCCGCAGCTGCTGCACTGGATGAGCTTCGCCACCCTCGCCTCCTGTACCTGCCGCGCTGCCAGCGACACGCGACAGCCACAGCACTTGCCCTGCTCAATCCGGGCTACCGCCTGACCCTTACGGCTCCTCAATAGGTAGTAGCGCTGGCTCGTCTCGGCGGGGATATCAGTTAGAAGCTGTTCGCCCTGGGATTTAAGCTCAGCCAGTCTGGCTTTATGCTCTTGAAGCTCCTGGGATAGCTCGGCATTGAGCTTAGCCTTTTCTGTTTCCGCCTCTTTGAGCCGGGCTTCAGCTTTGGCTAGCTCGCCCCGCGCTTTCTCAAACTGCTCCATAAGCTCAAGCGATTTGGTCTCCAGCTGGTCTTGCTTCGTTTTCAGACCGGCTATGTCCTGCTGACGGGGGAGGAGCTCTTTTGGATTATTGACCCGACCGCTGTAAAGCTCTTTTTGCCCCGCGGCTATCTTTTGCTGGGTATCTTCTAGGTCCCAGCCGATTTGAAGCTCTTCTTTCTGAAGATTGGCCAGCTCAGCCTTTTTCCCATCCAGATGCGTTTTGGCCTGCTTGACCGCTTCATTATCGGCGAGCTTAAGCTCAATCTCGGAGATTTTCTTAACCAGAGTCTCGGCTTCCAGCTCGACTTCCTGTAGCTCCCAGAGGTCCCTGATGAGACTCACGATTAGATTCTATAACAGTGTCCCGCCAAAAGCAATTCCGGCAAGGGCGACAAAACAGCGTGGTGAAATTAGAATATTTGTGCTAATATCCTGCGCAAAGAGGCTAATTTATGGCAGATATTGAATCGAGAAAAAGGGGCGCACCCCCGGGCAACCAGAACGCCCGCAAGCACGGCTTTTACTCCAGAGTCCTGGACGAAACGGAGCAGGAGGACTTTGAGCAGGCGACTACGGTCGAAGGCATCGACGGGGAGATTGCCCTCATCCGGGTCAAGATTAAATCTCTGGTGAGCCATGACCCGGAGAACGTTAAGCTCATCATGGAGGCGGTAAATACCCTTGCCCGTCTCATCCGCGTTAAGTACAGCATCGCCAAGGAGGACAGGCAGGGTCTGGCACAAGCCATCGGTAACGTCCTGAAGGACATCGCCCTGCCCATCGGCGTTGGCATCGGGAAGACCCTCCGCGATAAATAGGCTCCGCCCCTACCAGCGGGAGGTCGCCTCAGCCGTGCTGGATAGCGTCCTCGCTCACCGGGGGCTTACCTTCTCGGTGGAGATGGCAAGGCAGGGCGGCAAGAACGAGCTTTCCTCCCAGCTTGAGCTTCTCCTCCTGACCCTCTTCATGGACGAAGCCAAGAATCTCGTGAAGTGCGCCCCCACCTTCAAGCCGCAGGTCATCATTTCCATGTTACGGCTCAAGGAGCGCCTGAATGACGCCGGCTTTAACGGTATGTGGGTCGCCGAGTTGGGCTACATCATCCGCCTGGGGAGTTCCCGGGCAATCTTCCTCTCCGCCGATAACGACTCCAATGTTGTAGGCAACACGGCTCATCTTCTCCTTGAGGTGGATGAGGCTCAGGACGTGGCGAAAGACAAGTTCACCAAGGAGTTCAAGCCGATGGGGGCGACCACCAATGTGACGACGGTGCTCTACGGCACCACCTGGGACGATGCGACCCTGTTAGAAGAGACGAAGCAGGTTAACCTTGAGCTAGAAAAGGAAGACGGAATACAGCGCCACTTCCGCTACGACTGGCAGGAAGTGGCAAAATACAATCCGGACTATCAAGCCTACGTTATGGCAGAGCGGGAGAGACTGGGCGAGAATCACCCGCTTTTCCTGACGCAGTATGCCCTGCTTCCCGTCCGCGGTGGCGGTGGCTTTCTCAGCCGGGAACAGCAAGCCCAGCTCCAGGGGGAGCACCAGAGGAAAAGTAAGCCTGAGCCGGGCCGTGTCTACGTCGCCGGGATTGACCTTGCCGGTGAAGCCGAGTTAGACGAGGACGCCGCCCTGAGAAGCCTCGTCCCGCATAAGGACTCAACCGTGGTCACCATCGCTGAGCTTGACTTCTCCGGGACGGGTGATTTGAAGAAGCATCCCGTAATAAGGGTGGTTGAGCACTACTGGTGGACGGGGCGTAAACACGCCGAGCTCTACCCCAAGCTGGTTGACCTCCTCAAGAATGTCTGGAAGTGCCGGCGGGTGGTGGTTGATGCCACCGGGGTGGGCCAGCCGGTCGCCTCTTTTCTGAGAGAGAGTTTGGGTTTGAGGGTCATTCCCTTCAACTTCACTGCAGCATCAAAGTCAGAGCTTGCCTTTAACCTTCTTGCCGCTATCAATGCCGGGGAGCTCAAGATGTACCGGAAAGACGGCTCTCCGGAGTTTGCCGAGTTCTGGCGGGAGATGGAGAAGGCGAAAGGGGTCTATCGCCCCAGCCGGCTGATGAACTTTTTCGTTGACCCTGAAGAGGGACATGACGACTTTCTGATGAGCCTGGCGCTTTTGGTCGCGGCAGGGAGGGAATACTCGCCGAGAGAAGCCAGAGGTAGTTCTCCTTAACCCTGCAACTTGGAGTCGAGTGCTGAGGTCGTCTTACTTGAGCATATCTCCCCCTTTTGTAAAGGGGGGCTTTGCCCAATAAGTAGCAGTTGCCTAAAAAGTAAAGCTTCTGCCCAAAAAGTATAAGGGCAAAGCTCTCAAAAAGAAAACCACAACCTAACGGGAAACCAGTAAAACTTCGGAAACAAATATTGACGGAAAAACGAGTTAGGGAAATAGCTAGGGAAGAGATACTTAAGTGGCACAGGGAAACATTCGTCCCGTGGCTTGCAGACCAGCTAGGGCTTGCCCATGAAAGCGTCTAAATTGTATTTCCTAGAGCAATCCATGCATAGAACTCTGAATCCAGTAAGAATCTTAGTTGGGGTAGGAGAGGTTGAGGCTTCCGTCCTTGCCTTACTACACTCAAACGTTAAAGCTTCTCTAAGCCGTGTATATTGTTGTCGGTTACCGACACCTGTGGATAACATGGCATTTATTGAATCTTGCATATGCAAATTTAGACGCTCTATCTCAGTTATAGCTACAATTTGGCTCAATCCAAGTAACTTCTCGTCAATAAAACCGAGCCTTTCGTTCAGTTTTGTAATTTGCTCTTGGAAACCCATTAGCTCCGATGAATCAACACGGCGAGTTAGCTTTGAAACATTTGCTTTGACTTTTTTGATTTCGTTTTGGAGTTTGGGAACTTGTTCCTTGAGGTCAGCCATATCTTCATACAGTTGTGCCTCAGCGTCATTTGCCATTGTGACTTCTCCTTTGGGGCAACGTCTATATGCCCATTTACTTGGCTTTGCGCCTCGGAGTATTCCAATATGGGCTTTTGCACTTAGGGCAGACTTTCGGCTCTTGGTTTATATCATTCGGTATCCATTCATGTCCACACCGTTCGCACCTAAAGCCTTTAATCTTGATTTCAACAATCGGCATTCTAACCTCCAACGATACTCATCTGTTTACAAGTATATACTTCCAAAATATATTTGTCAAGAAGTAATGACAAACCTATTCCTCAACCTTTCTGCGACAGAAAATCATTGACCTTATAGAACACATGTGCTAAATTTCCAGGCGTGTCTCAGGATTTGACAGTAGCGAGGTTAGAGATGACGAGAAGAGTGATTAGTGATGAGGCACCCCAGATTGAACAGACTCAGTCCGACCTGCCCCCGGAATACCACCAGTACCACGATGAGGGCTGTGAGCTCGCGACATCATGTCTTAGCTGTCCCTTCTCAAGATGCCTCTATGATGAGCCGGGAGGCAAGAGGCACTACCTGAAATTACAGCGGGACCTGGAGATTGTCAGGCTACACGAAAAAGAAGGCAAGGTGGTGAAGGAGCTAGCCGTTATCTTCGGCGTGAGCCGGCGCACCGTGCAAAGGGTTTTAAGGAGCAAAAATGACCGATAACGCTAATCCGCAGGAACTTTTAGACTATGACCTTGACCGCATCAGGGGCTACAGGGAGTTAATTGATTTCTATCACGGCCGGCATTGGGAAGGTAGCCCGCGCTTCGGCGAAAAAAGGCTCACCCTGAACTACGCCAGGGTGTTTATTGACAAAATCACCTCCTATGTCATGTCGGGAATGAGCCTCGCCGTAGAACCTCGTGAGAACACCGTAGAGGCAAAATCCAAAGCTAGAAGGGCTGAAGAAGCGCTGAGGCAGGTATATGAGGCAAACAACCTCGCCCAGCTTGACTTCGAGACCGAGACTGACTGCAGTGTCCTGGGTGATGCCTGTTTCAAGGTCGTCTGGGACAGCCGGGCAAAGAGCGTGAGGGTCACCGCCCCGGACGTTCAGGGAATCTACGCCTGGTGGCAGGGCGATGACATCTCAAAGGTCTGGCGGGTAGCCTCGCGCTACGTCTTATCGGCTGAGGAAGCGGTCGCCCTTTACCAGGTGAGACCCAGGGGCAAGACCGCCAGCCTGACCGAGTTCTGGACGGATACGGATTTTGAGCTTTATCTGGATAACGACCCCATAGAAAAGAAAACCAATCCCTATGGCTTTATCCCCTTTATTATCTTTCCCAACCTGAGAGAGCCGAAGCGTTTCTGGGGTATATCCGACCTGCCCCAGCTCAGGGAAGTCCAGAGAGAGCTGAACCGGGCGATTAGCCAGCTCGCCCGCATCCTTGAACTATCGGGCAACCCCATCGCTGTGCTGGAGAACGTGGAGTCAGCCGAGGACATCGCGGTGAAGCCCGGGGCGGTCTGGAACGTTCCCGAATCAGCCCGGGCTTACCTTCTCGACCTGCTCCAGGGCGGGGGCGTCAAGCTCCACATCGACTATATTGAGCTACTCTACCGGGCGCTTCACGATATATCCGAATCACCCCGTGCCGCATTCGGCGGGATGTCTAGGGACTTGTCCGGCGTGGCGCTTGAGATTGAGCTTCAGCCCCTCATTCAGAAGATACAGCGGAAGAGGCTCATCAGGACTGCCGTCTATAACCGGCGTAACAACCTCATCCTGAGACTCCTTCAGCAGTTTAAGAACGAGGACTTCGGTGAGGTCAGTCTCCGCACTATCTGGAGCCCGGTGTTACCCAGAGACGTGGCGAGAGTGGTGGCGAGCGAGCAGGCGCTGGTGCAGAGTGGCATCCACTCCCGAAGGCATGCCATGGATGAACTGGGCATTTCCGACGCCGAGAGCGAGTTCCAGCGCTGGCTTGAGGAGAGGGAAGCGATTTTGAAGATGAACAAAAAGCTTGAGGCAAGGTCTAGCCGCAGTGAGAGCGAGTGAGGCATCTGGTTTAAGACCTGACCTGTGTGGGGAGGTGAACATGGAGAACTCGGAAGCCGAGACAAAGGTGCAAGAGCTGGAAGGGCTGGCGGCTCAAAAAGATGGCGAGTTAGCCAGGGCAAATGCTCTTATTGACCAGCTAAAAGAAACAAATACCAGCTTGGGTGGTGAGATGGAGGTCTTAAAAAAGGCGAATTCTGAGCTTGAAGAGAAGCTCACTGCAACCGGTAACAGCCTTAAAGACGCCGTCGCCAGCTACCGCGAGCTCCTTCTGAAGTCAAGCCCCGCCGTTGTCGCCGAGATGGTGAACGGTGAGAGCATCGCCCAGCTCAGCGAGTCTCTGGAGAAATCCAGGGCGCTGGTGAGCCGGGTCAGGGCAGACCTCGAAGCTGAGGTTATGGCGAGGAGGGTGCCGGCGGGGGCACCGGTAAGGCGCGCCCCAGACCTTTCCCATCTGTCATCCAGGGAAAAGATTAGCCACGCCGTGAGCGGGCAAACTTAAAGGAGGTAGATATGGCTTTAACACTGGCTGAAGCATCTAAACTATCCAACGACCTGCTCCTGCAGGGAGTGGTTGAAACCATCGTCAAGGAATCCCCCGTCCTGCAGGTCTTACCTTTCATTGAGATTGTGGGTAACGGGTTGACCTACAATCAGGAGAACGCACTGCCTTCGATTGACTTCTATGACGTCGGCGACCTCTGGCAGGAGTCGACTCCGACCTTTACGCAGAAGACCGCCCAGCTCAAGATAATGGGCGGTGACGCCGACGTGGACAACTTCCTCAAGGCGACCCGGAGTAACGTCCAGGACCTTGAAGCTGCCGTGATTGAGCTTAAAGCCAAGGCGCTCAAGGACAAGTTTGAGGAAGGCTTTATCTACGGCGACAGCGGGGTGAGCGCCAAGCAGTTCGATGGCGTAAGAAAGCTTATTGACACCGGGACGGCGGGTGCTCAGGTCATCGCCATGGGCGCCTCCGGAGCCACGCTGACACTGGCCAAACTGGACGAGCTGATTGACGCCGTCAAGGGCGGTAAACCCGACCTCTTGCTCATGAGCCGGAGAAGCCGGCGCAAGATTAACGCCCTAGTGCGCGCCGCTGGCGGGATGATGGAGACCGAGCGTGATAGATTCGGTAACTTCATCGAGCTCTGGGACGGCATCCCGGTGGCGGTCAACGACTGGATACTGGACACCCACGTGGTGGCAAATAGCGTTGAGACGGCTACCACCGGCGGCACCTGCTTGACCATCTACGCCTTCCAGGTCGGTGAGGGCGCGCTGTCCGGGCTTACCGCTCCCGGGGGCATCACCGTTGAGCCTCTCGGCTCGGTTGAGACCAAGGACGCCTCGCGCACCCGAATCAAGTGGTACGTATCTCTGGCTCTTTTCAGCGCCATCAAGGCGGCAGCCTTAATCGGGGTTCAGGACTAGGGGTGGGGCATGAGCGGGATTTATGCCACACAGCCCAAGATTCACCGCACTAACGTGACCTCGGTTGACGCCACCGACCCACCGGACACCACTTCCGCCGTGGACACCAGGGGCTACCGGGAGTGCCGTTTCGACCTCACCATCACCGGCACCGCTCTACAGAGTCTTGAGGTGCAGGCGCTCTTCTGGAATCCCAGGCAGAGCCTGTGGATGGGTGGCGGCAAAAGAATCTTTAATACCACGGGACGCCACGCCCTCATCGTCGAGTGCAACGGAGCCATCATCTTTCTTGAGGTAACCGGCTTCAGTGGCGGGAGCTTCAGTCTGTCGGCGGACTACGTTCTGAGTTAGGAGGAGAGATGTTAAAACTTGCAGGCGAAGGTATCTACAAAGAAAGGATTGAATCTCTCCTCTATAACCCTGGACTCAAAACCACCGGTGACCTTGAAGCCGGCACTCATACCATCGTTCCGACCAGCCGCCCGGCTATCGGGGGCGCCCAGTACAGCACCCAGCTAACCCTCCCCGCCCCGAGCGACGCTCGCTTTACGGTAAAGCGCATCGCCTGCCGGCTGGCGGTTAATATCACGAACCTGGGAACCGCCACTCACGTCTTACTCAGCGTCCGGGTGGACGTGGATGATAGCGACCACGAGCTTTTTAGTGAGGACTGGACAAGCACGGGCACCAAGCTAACGGCAGTTGATACCCACGCCACAAACAAGACGACCATATTCAATCTGCTGAAAAACGGTGGCGCTCACACCTTCTACTTCCTCTTCTGGGCGGATGCGGCAAGCCAGGCACAGCTTGACCAGGTCCAGCTCTGGGAGGGGGTAGGTAGCTCGGACACCGGCGGTGGTTCAAGCTGTCTTGAACTGGCTCACACCGGCTGGCTCGCCATCTCCGATTATGTCGGGAGACAGGGGACAGGTACGGTGAGCCAGTGTATCTTCAGCTCCCAAAACGCATTCGGCCAGCGCCTGCGCACTGTGAGCACAGCTACCGAACTGGCGATGGGAGACAACACGGCGCTCTGCTTCGACAAGCTTATCCTGAGTGTCTTTGGCACGGTAACGACCGACCTGAACTATCTGGACACTTTCCGTGCCATTCTGAGGAGTGAAGCATGAATTTAACTGAACTTTACGCAACAATGCCCGTGGGGAGGCATGGTGATATCAGGGTCGCCGGCGACCGGGTGCTGGTGAGAAGGGAAGACCAGAGCTTAGAGGAGTATCTGATTGACTTCTCAGGAGAGCTCTGGCTCGTCCGCTCCGACCGGGAGGGGATAGAGGCACTCGCCGCCATCAAAAGCAGGCTGGGGATAGCGGAGGTGGGGAAGTGAACCTTGCCGGGATGAGGGAAATCGTAAGGCGCGACCTCCACGACGAGGATGAATCTGGCTACCGCTGGACGGACAGCGAGCTTGACCGGCACATCGCCCACGCCGTCAGGGACTTCTCCGAAGCTATCCCCTTGGAAGAGAAAACCAGTCTCACTACCAGTTCTGGCTCCAGAGAAATAGACATATCCTCTCTCACTGACCTGGTCATGGTAGAAGCCGTAGAGTACCCGCTAGACCATTTCCCGAAAAGTTACCAGCGTTTCTCGCTCTGGGCGGGAAAGCTGACGCTTCTCGGGGCGGAGGTGCCCGACGGCAGTGATGCCGACGTCTACTACGGCAAGCTCCACACCCTTGATAGCGAGGCCTCGACCATCCCAACCCGGTACGAAGACCTGATTGCCACCGGGGCGGCGGGCTACGCCGCCCTGGAGTGGGCGGTCTACGCGGTAAATCAGGTGAACGTCGGTGGTGAGGCTACCCAGCGCCAGTTCCTGACCCTGGGGCGGGAGAAGCTCCGGGAGTTCCGGCGCGAGCTTGACCGGTTCTCCCGCCGTAACCGGGTAAGGCTGGGTCAGCTCTATGAACCTTATCGCCTTCCCGTCTCTAAAACCACCGACCCGGGACCTTAATCCAGGAGGAAGGCATTGCGCGATTTAACCGAAACACTTCTCGGAGCCCAAAAGAAGGCGAGTGGTGTCCCTTATGTCAGCGTCACTGCCAGAGATAAGACGCTCGGCGTGGCTAACCTTAGCTGGGAGAGGCTTTACAGCGGCGGGGAGCCGGACTTCCGCCACGCGGTCGTTATCCCGGAGGACGGCTCCCTCATCCGCTTCCGGGTGGGTCCCCAGGTTGATTCCTACAAGCTCTACCGGCAGAGGGTGGTGAGCCCCGGCCCGGGCTCAGATTTCAGCGGCTGGACTTACCTGAACCAGTACGGCGTCCTGGCGGTAGCAAGCTGTGCCCGGGGTGATGAGGTGAGCGTCTTCTGGGTGAGAAACAACCGGGCTATCTACCAGCAGAAGAGCACCGACTCAGGGGCAAGCTGGGGCACGCCGGTGATTATTGATTATTCCCCGGGTGAAGAGGTCTATGCCGCCAGCGCCGTCTATAAACCCAACGGGGACTTGGCTCTCTTCTTTAATGACGCCTCCACCCTCTGGGTCAAAAAGTGTACCTCGGGCGTCTGGCAGGACAAAGCTGCCTGGGACAAGACTACCGGCGACCTCTCGGGCATCGCCTGTGTCCACGACGAGGACTTCAACCTTCTCCTCACGGGAAGAGATAGCGCGGGCAACTACAAGCTCTGGTCTCTCATCTATGGCGATGGAGCCGATGTGCCTTCGGGCACTTGGTCAGACCTTAAGGAAATCGCCTCGGCACCATCGGGCGGAGGCTATGAATACGCTCAGGTCTTTATGGTTAATGCCGATACCCACCGTGCCTTCTTCACCGAGAGATTTTCGGGGACTCAGGCCTATAGCCGACCTTTCCGGATGAATCTCCTGCCCGATACCCTTTTTCTGGACTCACTCTGGCGGGAGGCAGTCTCCTTTGATGCCGAAGCCGGGTATGGTCTGGCGCTCGCCGGACAGGGGGACTACCTCTGGCTGACCAATCCCTCTGGGGTGTGGCGGGCGAAGCTCGAAGAGACGAGCCTGGATTTAACCCCCGATGTCATCTCCCTGAAGCTTGAGCTGGGTGAGAAGCAGGGCAGGGCGGCGATTGAACTCAGGAATGATGACGGGCGCTACGCCTCACCCGGCAGCGGCGCCCTCGCCCAGCTAAGATGCGGCGCCGAAATCTCGGTCAGCCCGGGCTACCGGACTTCTCTGGGGGCGGAGGTGAGCCCCGGGCTTACCTTTGCGCTAACTGGCTACGAGCACACCTCTTCTGACGGGAAAGCCAGTCTTATTCTCCATGCCGAAGACGGCTGGGGACTCCTTACCGAATGGACGGCGCGCTGCCAGATGCGCTGGAACAAGGAGACAGACGAGATGAGTGTCAAAGACCTGATTGGCTTTATCCTGGCAAAGGTCGGGCTCAGGCTTGAGGTGAAGTCCCAGTCGGAGATGGTTACAGGCTACTTTCCCGACTTTACCATTCATCCCGGAAATCGGGGTAGCGACTTTATCCGAAGCCTGCTCGCTTTCGTCCCCGACCTACTCTTTATTGAAGGCGGGTGCGCCTATCTGGTGAATCCGGAGACATCGGACACCCCGGTCTACAGCTACGGCGCCAGCCACCCCATCTTTGAGGGGCATTACCTGAGCGGGCAGGAGCTACCCAACCGGGTACTGGTGGAAGGCTATGACCCGGTGGGCGCAAGTCCCATAGTCTCCGATGTCTTTAGCTGGGCGGAGATTCAGGGCAGTTACGACCGGCTTGAGCGCATCTACGACCGTAATATCAACACCGTAGAAAAAGCAGAGGCGCGCGGCAACGCCGTTCTCAGAAAGGCGAGCGTAAGCTCTACCGGCGGGTTCATCAGGACGCCGGTGAACTGCGGGCAGGAGCTATACGACGTGATTGACCTTACCGACAGCCGGGTGGGGCTTAGCTCGGTCAAGAGGCGGGTGATGGAGCTGACCCTCATCTATAACCCCCGCCGTGGTGAGTATGAACAGAAGCTACTTCTGGAGGGAGTCTAGAGATGAGTCTCAAAAAAGGAGAGCTGGTCAGTTTTGATGCAGGCAGCTACACGGCGACGGTCAAGCTCCTGGGCAGTGACAAAGCCTATCTTGACGGGGTGAGCGTCGCCCGGAACATAGCCTCTTCGGAGATGACCGCTGGCAGGAAGGTAGGGGTGGTCTTTTTTGACGAGAGCAACGCCAGGGAAGCGGTGATTATTGCGGTCTACACGCAGGGGTAAGGCTTACTGGCTAATTCCATATCCGAGAACGCCAGCTATGGCAACAGGGATTACAGACCACATTTGGGCAGTTGAGGAAATTGTTAGTTTAGGGGACAAGGGGTAAGTTACGCAATCAGACTGTTGTCGTTAGCTTTCCGCAAACAAAGCGATTAAAACTTACCTTAGACTCTGCTGCTTGTATAACAAGGAATCTATGTACGTCTGGGGTTATGCGCACCGTAAACTTGCCCGAATAATGCCTAGTGGCAATTGGCTCAGGAATTGGCTCCCCACTTGACTTCATATCTGCTATGACTTCCGCCACTAGAGACCTTATCCCTTGTAATGCTTCTTCCGGAGTATTGGCAAGCCAACTTAGGCTAGGGAATTCTGCACACAAACCTACATATTCATCGTCTTCAAACGACCAAGTCACTCTATATGTATAGTGGTCATTCTTTATTATTTTCATTGTTGCTTTTGCTTTTACCATATTACATCCCCTCAAGTCTCTTTATAGCCTTCAACACTTGCCTGACCTGATAGGCTTTTGCTTTTCCGTTATCATCTTGTATGTTAATTCTTGGGTCACCCTGCCAAGGAGTTTTATAAATATGGTGGCTACTTCTGATGCGGGGTTTCCCAAAATAATGTTCGCAGACTGTACAAAGATCATTGAATCCAACACTTTGAGGGTTCTTTTCAAACTGCCGAACCGATTCTTCTATAGAACCCATCGTTTTCTGCCGACATGGTATCACTATTGATACCATTTGTCAATAGGTATCTACTTGCATTATGTATGCATCCTTTTCTCTTTTCATTTTCAAATTGACCCACTACCTTGACGGGGTGAGCGTCGCCCGGAACATAGCCTCCTCAGAAATGACCACCGGCAGGAAGGTAGCGGTGGTCTTTTTTGACGAGAGCAACGCCAGGGAAGCGGTGGTTATCGCGGTCTACACGCAGGAGTAGGCAGACTCTAGCTAATTCCTATTGGGAACGTCAGCGATGACAGCAGAAATAGCGAAATCATATCTGGGTTCTTGAGGGGATCGCAAACTTAGTCAACTGATTACGATTAATGGGTATTGACAGCCAATTGACAACGTGATATATTTTAACCACTTAGTCCCCACTCGTTGGACATGACTTCGGTTGTGTCCCCGGGTGGGTGTTTTATTAAACAGCAATTGAGAACAATAGTCTTTATTGACGGACAGAATCTATATCACGGAGCCAAAGAGGCTTGGAGGCCTCAGCCTGCGATTGGCCCATCTAGATATTCGTGGCCTAGCTATGACGTGCAGATTTTGGCCATGACTTTAACTTCTAGGATATCGGGCCGCTTGTTAAGCCAAATACGATTTTATACAGGCGTGCCTGATGCAAATCAAGATATTCAGTGGCATAACTTCTGGACGAATAAACTAAGGTTTCTAAAGAATTGTGGTATTGAAACCTACAAAGGTAGGATTAACAATTCTGGTCAAGAGAAAGGTGTAGATGTCAGTATTGCTATTGATTTAGTGCGCTTGACATACGAACAGCAATTTGAAGTTGCAATCATTGTAAGTCAAGATTGGGACTTCGGCCCAGCGATTGCACTTTGTAAGAATATAGCGAGTAACCAACAGCGACGACTTGTATTTGAATCTCATTTCCCAGTAGGGCCGGGCACCCAATCGCATAGAGGTATCCCCGGTACTATTTGGTGTCCGATTGA
>JAZDNC010000040.1:0-5880 GCA_043800335.1 Chloroflexota bacterium | reverse complement strand
CAAACCCAAAAGAGGTAAATACAATGACACTTGATATTGCCAGGAACAATTACAACGGCGCCATCAAAGAGATAGAACTCGGGGGTGCGAGTAAGGTCAAAGTCGGCGGGGAGACTTGCTATCCCTTCTACCTCTTCGAGGGGAAGATGCCTCACCCGCCGGTCATCGCCATGGAGGTCTGGGACACCGAACCTACCGACTGGCCCTCTGCCGCACTTGAGCCGTTTTCGGGGGTGACCCACGACCCCGCTCTATGGGCGCAGAAGTGCGTCGCCGACTACAAGGCGGAGATGATTGCTCTGGAGCTCGTTGCAACCGACCCCAACGGGCTGAACCGGGGGGCGGATGAGGCGGCGGTAGTGGTGAAGCGGGTGGCGGACGCGGTGAGTGTTCCCCTGATTGTCTGGGGGACCGCCAACCACGAAAAGGACACCGAGGTCCTGAGGCAAGTGGCTGAGGTCTGCCAGGGTAAGAACCTTATCCTCGGCCCACTGGAAGAGCAGGACCACAAGAGAATCGGGGCTTCGGCGCTTGCCTACCACCACACCGTAATTGCCTCATCGCCGATTGACATCAACCTGGCAAAACAGCTCAATATCCTGCTGGGGAACTTGGGCGTCCCCGATAGCCAGCTTATCATGGACCCGACGGTGAGCGGCATCGGCTACGGGATTGAGTATTGCTACTCGGTCATGGAGAGAATCAGGATGGCGGCGCTCACCCAGGGCGATGAGAAGCTCCAGTTTCCCGTCATTGCCAACATCTCCAAAGAGACCTGGAAGACAAAAGAGGCGAGAACCCCCGAAACCGAGGAGCCTAATCTTGGTGACGCCAAACGCCGGGGCATCCTCCTGGAAGCCATGTCCGCCGCGCTGGTCCTGCTGGCCGGGGCAGACATCTTGATTATGAGACACCCCGAGGCGATAAGGCTGGTGAGAGAGGTCGTGAGCGAGCTGAGCCAAACTTAAGACTGGTAATAGGACTGAGGTAAATTAAACTAATGGCAGATAAAGAAACAAATAAAGATATTAGAAGCATCGACCCGGCGACATTGGAGATGCTGGAAAAAGCCGAGGCAGAGAACGTCTCGACCGTCTTTTCCCGCGCCGAAGAGGTAAGGCCCTGCCCCATCGGGGCAGTGGGTAGCTGCTGCCGGATGTGCAGCATGGGACCCTGCCGGGTGCCGGTACCACGCGGGCGTGAGGAGTCGGCAGAAGAAAAGAAAGCCCGAACCGGCGTCTGCGGGGCTACCGCCGAGACCATCGCCGCCAGAAACTTCGTGCGCATGATTGCCGCCGGGGCGGCGGCACACGGCGACCATGCCCGGCGCATCACCGAGGGCTTCTTGGCGGTGGCGAAGGGCGAAGCTCCCGGCTACGAGTTAAAAGACGAGCAGAAGCTCCTCCAGCTTGCCCTCGACTTCGGCGTTGAAATCGGTAAGAGAAGTAATAGCGAGATTGCCCAGGACATCGGGAGGATTGCTCTCAACGAGTTCGGACGGCAGGAGGGCGAACTCAGGTTGCTCTCCCGGGCACCCCTGAAGCGTCAGGAAATCTGGCGCAAGCTGGGGGTCGCCCCGAGGGGCATTGACCGTGAGGTGGTCGAAGCCCTCCACCGCACCCACATGGGGGTTGACCAGGACTACGCAAGCCTGCTCGCCCAGGGGGTGCGCGCCGCCCTCTCCGACGGCTGGGGCGGGAGCATGCTCGCTACCGAGCTTCAGGACGTCATTTTCGGCACCCCGGCGCCCGTCTTCAGCCAGATAAACCTGGGTGTGCTCAAGGAGGACGAGGTCAACATCATCATTCACGGTCACGAGCCGCTCCTCGCCGAGATGCTGGCGGTGGTGACTCAGGAACCGGAGCTGGTCGCCTACGCCAGAGCCAAAGGGGCAAAGGGCATAAATCTGGCCGGGATGTGCTGCACCGCCAACGAAATCCTGATGCGTCACGGCGTGCCCATCGCCGGCAACTTCCTGCAGCAGGAACTCGCCATTGTCACCGGGGCGGTGGATGCCATGGTGGTTGATGTCCAGTGCATCATGCAGGGGCTTCAGAACGTAGCCCAGTGCTACCACACCAAGGTCATCACCACCGATGAGCGGGCGAGGATACAGGGGGCAGAGTATTTCCCCTTCGACGACCGGAGTGCGCCCGAGTGCGCCCGAAAGATAGTTAAGGTGGCGATTGATAACTTCCCCAACCGGGGCAAGAATATCCATATCCCGAAGGTAAAGACCGACCTCATCGCCGGATTCAGCCATGAGACCATTAACTACCTCCAGGGCGGGCTTTTCCGGGCATCCTACAGGCCGCTCAACGACAACATAATTAACGGCAGGATTCGAGGGGTGGCTGGGGTTGTCGGTTGTAATAACGTCAGGGTCACCCACGATGATGCCCATGTCAGATTGGTGAAAGAGCTAATCAAGAACGACGTGCTGGTGCTCCAGACTGGCTGTAGCGCCATGGCCTCAGCCAAAGCCGGGCTTATGGTGCCCGAGGCGGCGCTTGAGTACGCCGGTAAGGGACTGGCTTCGGTCTGCGAGGCGGTGGGCATTCCGCCGGTGCTCCACCTGGGTTCGTGCGTGGACAACGCCCGCATCCTGATGGCGGCAACGGCGATGGTCAAGGAGGGCGGACTGGGTGACGATATATCCGACCTGCCCGCCGCTGGGGCTGCCCCGGAGTGGATGAGCGAGAAAGCCATCTCCATCGGGCAATACTTCGTCGGCTCGGGGGTCTTCACCGTCTTCGGCGTCAACTGGCCCACCCTGGGTAGCGACGAGGTCACCGACTTCCTCTTCAAGGACTTCGAGAAGCTCTACGGCGGAATGTGGGCTTTTGAGCCCGACCCCGAGAAAATGGCAGAGCTGATGATTAACCATATTGATGAGAAGCGCAAAGCCCTCGGCATCGACAAAGCCAGGGAGCGCGTGCTGTTTGATATGGCGATGAGGAGAGAGATTTAGGCGATGTCAAAGATAATTGCTTCCGCTGCCATTAGAGGCGCTTACAAGCTCGTTGAAAGAGCCGAGAACGAGTGGCGGGAAGCCATGGAGAAGTGGGGGGCTAACGAACCGATTGGCTTCCCCAACACTGCCTACTACCTTCCTATCATCTACGGTATCCTGGGCATGAAGGTGGGAAAACTGGGCGATTGCGAAGCCGTGCTCAAGAAGTGCCGCCGCGTTCTGCCGCCGCCGGTAAGGGCGGAGCACCCCCTTCCCTATCTCGCCCCGGCTCTGGATGCCGGCATGGCGACCTTCTTCGCCGAGGAGATAATAGAAGCCATAAGGTACCTGAAGACCCCCGAGTTCTACACCAAGACCGAAGACCCTTCGGAAAATAACCTATGGCTCGGGGCAGCCGATGATGTCATACTACGCAAGAGGGGAGTCGAGTTTGTCGACGGCACTGCCCCCGGCTTTGCCGCGATTGTCGGCGCCGCGCCGACTCCCGAAATCGCGGCTAAGATTGCCCGGGAGTTACAGCAAAAGAGCCTCTATGTCTTCATGTCCGCCGAGCACAACGGGAAGAGGTTCGCCGAGCAACTGGTTGAGGCGGGGGTTCAGATTGGCTGGCCCACCAGACTGGTCTCCTTCGGGCCTGACATCACCTCAACCGTTTTCGCCATGGGCTTCGCCACCCGGGTCGCCCTCTCCTTCGGCGGGGTCACGCCGGGGGACTTCCGTAAGGTTCTTATCTACAACAAAGACCGCACCTTTGCCTTTGTCATGCCGCTCGGCTTCGTCAGTGACGAGTGGTATGCCAACGCCGCCGGTGCCATCAACTGGGGCTTCCCCACCATCGCCGACACCCCCATCCCCGAGGTTCTGCCCACCGGCATCACCACCTACGAGCACGTGGTCTCTAATATCCCTCACGACAAAATCGTGGAGAGGGCGATTGAGGTGAGAGGCCTCAAGATTCAGGTCACCGAGATACCCGTTCCGGTCGCCTACGGGCCTGCCTTCGAGGGGGAGAGGGTGAGGGGTGAGGACATCTACCTTGAGTGCGGCGGCGGCAGGACGCCTATGGTGGAGTGGGTCACCTCAAAGCGCATGGACGAGGTCGAGGACGGCAGGGTCCAGGTCATCGGCCCGGAAATAACCGACGTGCCGGCGGGGAAGAGACTCCCCATGGCGATTGTGGTTGAGGTAGCCGGGCGCGGGATGCAGGAGGACTACGAGCCAATCCTGGAGCGGCAGATTCACCACCTCATCAACTACGCCCAGGGGCTGATGCACATCGGGCAGAGAGATATCGCCTGGCTCAGGGTAGCCAAGAGCGCCGTGGCTAAGGGCTTCAAGCTCCAGCACATCGGCGTCATCCTTCACGCCAAGCTCCATCAGGACTTCGGCAGAATCTTTGACAAGCTCCAGGTAAAAATCTACACCGAGGAGGAGCCGGTAAAGAAGCTGGTTGAGACCGCCAAGGCGGTCTATGCCATTCGCGACGCCCGTATCGAGGGGATGACGGATGAGAGTGTTGAAATCTTCTACTCTTGTACCCTCTGCCAGTCCTTCGCTCCCTCCCATGTCTGCGTCATCAGCCCGGAAAGAACCGGACTCTGTGGCTCCTATAACTGGATGGACTGCAAGGCGTCATTTGAAATTAATCCCACCGGACCAAACAAACCGGTAGAGAAGGGCGCTTCCCTTGATGCCAAACTGGGGCAGTGGGACGGGGTGAACAAGTTCGTATTTCAGGCGTCCCGGGGCAAGATTGACCACTATAACCTCTATTCAATCGTCCACGACCCCATGACCTCCTGCGGTTGTATGGAGTGCATCGCCGTCATCTTGCCCCTCTGTAACGGCATCATGACGGTCAATCGTGAATATATGGGCGAGACCCCCTGCGGCATGAAGTTTACCACCCTTGCCGGGACGATTGGCGGGGGACTCAGCACCCCGGGTTTTGTGGGACACTCCAAGTACAGCATCTGCCAGCGCAAGTTCATCCTGGGCGACGGTGGTATAAAAAGAATTGTCTGGATGCCCAGGATGCTTAAGGAGGAAATCTACGACCGGCTCAAGGCGAGGGGCGCCGAGGTTGGTATCCCCAACCTCCCGGAGATGATTGCAGATGAGACTATCGGCACTACCGAGGAAGCCATTTTGCCTTTCCTGGAGAAGATGGGGCATCCGGCACTCGGCATGGCGCCGCTACTGGAATAAAAGGAGTATATATGCCACTTACCGGAATTGAGATATTCAAACTGCTACCCAAGACCAACTGCGGGGAATGTGGCGTGCCCACCTGTCTCGCTTTTGCCATGGCACTTGCCGCCGGCAAGGCGAGCCTCTCGAGCTGCACCCATGTCTCGGAGGAGGCTAAAGCCAGACTCCAGGAGGCAGCCCAGCCCCCTATCAGAGCAGTAACCATCGGCTCTGGTGAGAACAAAACAAAAGTTGGCGGCGAGACGGTGCTCTTCCGCCACGAGAAGCGCTTTGAGAACCCGCCAGGAATCGCCATTCTGGTGAGCGACACCATGCCCGAAGCCGAGGTGAATACCAGGCTGGAGAAGTTCAAGAGCCTGAGCTACATCAGGGTGGGACTCACTCTGCGTCCCGAGCTGGTTGCGGTAAAAAGTGAATCAGGGGACGAGTCGCGGTTTACCGCCCTGGTCACTAGGGTAAAGGAGTCTAATGTCGGAAGCCTTATCCTGATGAGTCAGTCTCCCGAGGTCATGGCTGCCGGACTCAAGGTCTCCGCCGACCGGAAGCCCCTTATTTATGCGGCGACCCGGGATAACTTTGACCGCATGGTCAGCCTGGCAAAAGAGAGACTCTGCCCGCTGGCGGTGAAGGGCCAGAATCTGGAAGAGCTTACCGAGCTTGTCACCCAGGCGAACAAGGCGGGGGTCAATGACCTC
>JAZDNC010000035.1:0-54616 GCA_043800335.1 Chloroflexota bacterium | reverse complement strand
TGTAAGGGTCCCATCGCCGCTATCAGGGAGGGCTTTATTTTTTAATTTGATATTCCGAATTACACGCTTAACGTTAAACTTAGCGCCGGGTAGATAAAAGAACGACTCGGTCACGTCCCTGAGTTCGAGCCCAGGGTAAAGAGCGGTTATCTGCGTTACTTTGCCGAGCATGTCTCCTCGGCGGATACCGGAGCGGTCTTCCGGTTTTAAACTTGACTTATAGGAAGGGAAAAGAGATTAAATGAAGCTCAGTGGAGCTCAGATTCTCTGTGAGAGCCTGCTCAAAGAGGGCGTTGAGGTTATATTTGGCTATCCGGGTGGGGCGGTCTTACCGCTTTATGACACACTCTCTAAATACCCCAAACTGCGTCACATACTGGTGCGCCACGAGCAGGGGGCGGCACACGCCGCTGACGGCTACGCCCGGGTCACGGGCAAGGTGGGTGTCTGCTTCGCCACCTCGGGCCCCGGGGCGACCAACCTGGTCACCGGTATCGCCAACGCCAATCTCGATTCGGTGCCGATAGTGGCAGTTACAGGGCAGGTCGCCCGTCCCTTTATTGGTAAGGATGCCTTCCAGGAGGTCGACATCACCGGCATCACGCTTCCTGTCACCAAGCACAACTATCTGGTTATGGAAGCCTCTTCGCTGGCTAAGGTGGTCAAGGAAGCCTTTTACCTGGCGAGAACCGGGCGTCCGGGCCCGGTCTTGATTGACATTCCGCGGGATGTCTTTACCGAGACGGCGGAATACGTTTATCCGGATAAAGTAAATATCCCGGGGTACGCCCCTACCACGCAGGGTCACCCGGCGCAAATTAAGAAAGCAGTCAGGATGCTGGGTGAGAGCCGTAAGCCGGTTATCATCGCCGGCCGGGGGGTCAGCGTCTCCGGGGCTTTCGCTGAACTCAAGGAGCTTGCCGAGAAGGCTCAGATACCGGTGGTGACCACCCTGCTCGGCATCGGCGGTTTCCCCGAATCTCACATCCTTAGCTTCGGCATGCTCGGCATGCACGGGACTTACTACGCCAACATGGCGGTGGGCGAAGCTGATTTGGTTCTGGCAATTGGCATGAGGTTTGATGACCGGGCGACCGCCAATCCCGGTGCTTTCGCTCCGCGTGCCCGCATCGTCCACATTGATATTGACCCGGCGGAAATCGGTAAGAATGTCAGGGTTGATGTGCCCATTGTCGGCGATGTAAAGGTGGTGCTGGGTGAACTAAACAAGCTGGTCCCCCAGTCTGCCCACGTTGACTGGCTCAAGCAGATAGATGGCTGGCGCAAGGAGCATCCCATGACGGTCATCCGGGAGACGGAAGAGCTTCTGCCCCAGTATATCATCCGTAAGCTCTATGAGGTGACCAAGGGTGATGCTATAGTGGTTACCGGGGTAGGGCAGAACCAGATGTGGGCGGCACAGCACTTCTGGTATGACAAGCCGAACCATTTCCTTTCCTCCGGCGGGCTGGGCACGATGGGATACGAAATCCCGGCGGCGGTGGGGGCTAAGGTAGGGCGCCCCGATGAGGTGGTCTGGTGTATCGCCGGGGACGGCGGCTTCCAGATGAAAATGCAGGAGCTGGGCACCATCGTTCAGGAGAAGCTGGCGGTCAAGATTGCCATTATCAATAACGGCTGTCTGGGTATGCCCCGGCAGTGGCAGGAGCTTATCTACGGCAAGAACTATGTCTGCTCTTATCTCTCGGGGCCCGATTTTGTCAAGCTTGCCGGTGCCTATGGCATCAAAGCCCTGAGGGTAAAGCACAATGACGAGGTGGTGCCGGCGCTGGAGCAGGCGATGGCTCACGACGGGCCCTTTATCATCGACTTCATTATCAGCCCGGATGAGAATGTGTATCCCATGGTGCTTCCGGGACGTGCCCTGACCGAGGTCGTGGAAGACCCCAGGATAGTTGAACCGAAGAGGGTGGTTGGCGCATGGCGGAAACAGCAAAACACACCCTAATTGCTCTGGTGGAGAATAAACCCGGAGTCCTGAACCGCGTGTCCAGTCTTCTGAGGCGGCGCGGCTTCAATATAGAAAGCATCGCCGTCGGCAGCAGTGAGCTCCCTGGGCTCTCCCGCATGACCTTTGTCGTCAAGGGCGCCGACGAAATGGTGGAGCAGGCAAGGAAACAGCTCGCCAAGCTTATAGATGTGGTTAAGGTCTCCGACATCACCGGCGGTGACATCGTCACCCGGGAGCTGGCAATGATTAAAGTCCACGCCACCTCGGCTACCCGGAGCGAAATCATCCAGATTGTTGCCATCTTCCGGGCGAGCATCATTGATGTGGGACATGATTCGGTAACGGTTGAGGTTACCGGTGATGAGGATAAGATTGACTCTCTTTATAATCTTCTCCGTAGTTTTGGCATCAAGGAGCTAGCCCGGACGGGTCGTCTGGCGCTCCTCCGGGGTGGGGTGGGCACGACGCAGGCGGAGGAGAAGGTCTCCCGTGCTGGCAAGGAAGGGAAATAGGCTTTATAATTAGCCGTGATTTATAAGAATACGGGAGGAGATGAACTCAATGGCTAAGATTTACTACGACAGGGACGCCAATTTAGATTTGCTTAAGGGCAAGCTTATCGGTGTCATCGGTTACGGCAACCAGGGCAAGACCCACGCTCTGAACGCCAGGGATAGCGGTTGTCCGGTTATCGTTTCAGCTAGCGGCGAGGGTAGTCCCAGCTGGAAAGCCGCCGCCGCCGACGGCTTCCGGGTGGTTGAGACCGAGGTTCTGGCCCGTGAAGCGAACATCATCATGATGCTGGCTCACGACACGGTGCAGAAAAAGGTATACGAAGAGTCGGTCAGGCAGGGGCTGGCACCGGGCAAGACGCTAATGTTCGCCCACGGCTTCAATATTCACTATAACCAGATAGTCCCGCCCCCGTTCATTGATGTCTCCATGATTGCCCCCAAGACGCCGGGCAACATGCTGAGAAAGCTATATCTCGAGGGCGCCGGCACTCCGGCGCTGGTGGCGGTGCATCAGGACGCCTCGGGCAAGGCTAAAGAGGTCGCCCTCGCCTACGCCAAGGCGATTGGTTGCACCCGGGCGGGGGTTCTGGAGACGACCTTCAAGGAGGAGACCGAGACCGACCTTTTCGGGGAGCAGACCGTTCTCTGCGGCGGGGTCACATCCTTAATCAAAGCCGGCTTCGAGGTACTGGTCGAGGCTGGCTACCAGCCCGAAAGCGCCTACTTTGAGTGTCTGAACGAGCTCAAGCTCTTGGTTGACCTTATCTACCGCGGTGGGCTGACGATGATGCGCCGCTCGGTGAGCTACACGGCGAAGTACGGCGATTTGACCCGTGGTCCCCGCGTCATCGATGAGATGGTCAAGGACGAGATGCGCCAGATTCTTTCTGAGATTCAGGACGGCACCTTTGCCCGGGAGTGGATTCTGGAGGGTCAGGCGGGGCTACCCGTCTTTAACGCCCTGATGAAGAGGGACGAAGAGCACCTGATTGAGAAGGTAGGTAAGGAGCTGCGGGCGATGATGCCCTGGCTCTCGAAGATTGATTAAAGAGAAGGGCATGAGGTATATTGAGTTGGCGGTCTTATAGGGCTAGTGGAGTCTTGTAATGCCTAAAGAAGTGAAGTCGGCAGAAGAAGCAACAGAGATAGCGGAGTTATTCCTTAAGAAGTATCGCTGGCTCGTGCGTCCCCTGAAGGCAATGCGAGGAGATGACGTCTGGACAGTTGAAGTGGATGTAGGTCTCATCGGGGTTGCAGTAGCCACTGTCAAAATAGATGCCAAGACAGGCGCTGTCCAAGAGTATAATATTCCCAGTAGTAGTTAAGGCTGAGCTTGGAATGAGAGGTTGAAAGAAAGAGTTCAAAAACACAAACAGCAGAGCCTTCACTATTTTGAAAACGCACTTCGTTTTATTGAGGCTGGTGATGCTGAGAAGGCAAGCGAATTCCTGTGGGGGAGTATGACTCAGGCTTTGAAAGCCGTTGCGGCAAACAAAGACATATCTCTAAAGAGCCACGAAAGCATTCGAAAGTTTGCTTATGAGTTGGCTTTTAAGGCGCTTCAGGATGAGAGTATCTGGATGGGCTTCAAGGATGCCCAATCGCTACATAGTAATTTTTACGAAACGGGGCTCTTGCTTGACGACGTGAAATTGGGAGTACAGACGGTAAGAAGAGCAGTATACAAATTGTTAGCTCTTGTCAGCGAAAGTTAGCATACTATGACTCTATTTGCTAATAAAGATTTTAATCTAAGGCGTTATCTAATTCTCTTAGGGGGAAATAGCCTCATCCTTACTTCCCCCTCTTCCTAGTCGGAGAGGGGGCGCTGGGGGGTGTCGTTATGTCTATTTCTGATACCCATTAGCGAGGACTTTATCAGGAAAGGAGACTGAAAAATCCGAGTTCCAGCGAGGACTGGAAATATTTCTCCCAGGAGATTTAAATGGGAAAAGTCATTATCTTTGATACGACACTGAGGGATGGGGAGCAATCGGCGGGTGCCGCACTCAACATTCAGGAAAAGCTGGAGATTGCCCGGCAACTGGAGAAGCTGGGGGTTGACATCATTGAGGCAGGTTTCCCGGCGACCTCGCCGGGCGATTTCGAGGCGGTCAGCCGGATTGCCAAGGAGATAAGAACCCCCGTCATCTGTGGGCTGGCGCGGGCGGTGCCGGGAGACGTGGACGCCGCCTGTGACGCTATAAAGGGCGCCGCGAACCCCAGGGTTCATGTCTTTATCTCGTCGTCTGACATTCATCTCATCTACCAGTACAAGAAGGGACGCGAGGAAATTATGGCGATGGCGGGGGAGATGGTCGCCCGTGCCCGCAAGCGCTATAGCGACGTGGAGTTCTCGCCCATGGACGCCAGCCGCACCGACCTGGACTTCCTCTGCAAGATTGTGGAGGTCGCCATTGATGCCGGCGCCACCACGGTGAACATCCCTGACACCGTCGGCTATGCCATTCCCGCCGAGTGGGGGAATCTCATCGAAGCCCTGATGAAAAGGGTGCCCAATATCCGTGCCGCGGTGGTCTCCGTCCACTGCCACGACGACCTGGGGATGGCTGTCGCCAACTCCCTAGAGGCATTGAGACGGGGGGCGAGACAGGTGGAGTGCACCGTAAACGGCATCGGCGAGCGGGCGGGGAATGCCTCTCTGGAAGAGATTGTCATGGCGCTCAAGACGCGCGAGGACTTCTTTAAGAAGCTCACCACCGGCGTTAACACGAGAGAAATCTACAAGACCTCGCGGCTGGTCTCGGAGCTCACCGGGCTGGCGGTGCAGGCGAACAAGGCTATCGTGGGCAGGAACGCCTTCCGTCACGAGTCCGGTATCCATCAGGACGGGGTCATCAAGATGCCCATCACCTACGAAATCATGGACCCGAAGTCGGTGGGTATCCCGTCGAGCACCCTCGTTTTGGGCAAGCTCTCCGGGCGCCACGCCTTTAAACAGCATCTGGAGGAGCTGGGCTATAAACTGGATGATGCGCGACTGGCGCGGGCTTTTGCCGCCTTTAAAGAGCTTGCCGATAAGAAAAAGGAGATTACCGACCGTGACCTGGAATCACTGCTGGCAGAGGAGAAGCGGGTTACCACTGTTGCCGAGGCTTACCATCTGGAACAGGTGCAGGTAAGCTGTGGCGATAAAGGGATTCCCACGGCAACGGTGAGATTGACCGATGCCTCGGGTAAGGTTTGCGCCGACGCTGCTCTGGGGACAGGGCCGGTGGACGCCGTCTACAAAGCCATCAACCGCATCGTCTGTGTGCCCAACAACCTTACCGAGTTCACGGTAAAGTCGGTCACGGAGGGGATTGATGCCATCGGTGAGGTGCTTATCCGGATTGAGAGCGACGGGATAAGCTATATCGGGCGCGGTGCCGATACCGATATCATCGTAGCAAGTGCCAAAGCCTACATGAACGCCCTGAACCGGCTCCTTGCCGACAAGGAGTCGAGTCAGGTAAAGAGTAAGTCGGGTAAGAGTAAATAAAAGAAAGTAGTTAAAGAGGAGGTAGTTATGGCAACCCTAGCGGAGAAGATTCTTGCCGTCCACTGTGGTAAGAAGACGCTGACCCCGGGTGAGTTTGTAAACGCCAGGCCCGATGTGGTTATGGCTAACGACATCACTGCTCCGATTTCGATTAACGAGTTCCGGAGATTCGGTTTGAAGAAGGTCTTTGACCCGAAGAAGATTGTTTTTATCTGTGACCACTGCACCCCCAATAAGGATATTATCTCGGCTGAAAACAGTAAGCAAATGCGGGACTTTGCCAAGGAGTTCGGTGTGCAGTTCTACGATGTCGGTGTGGCCGGCATTGAGCACGCTTTTCTCCCCGAGCAGGGCATCATACTGCCGGGGGAACTCCTGATCGGGGCTGACTCGCACACCGTTACCTACGGCGCTCTCGGCGCCTTTTCTACCGGGATGGGCTCAACCGAGATCGCCGCCGCCATGGCGACCGGTGATATCTGGATGAAAGTCCCCGAATCCATCAAGTTTATCTACCGCGGTAAACCGCGCAAATGGGTTACCGGCAAGGACTTCATCATCTATACTATCGGCAAGATAGGTGTTGATGGCGCCCGTTATGCCTCAATGGAATTTACCGGGGAGGGCGTTGATGCCCTTTCGATGGATGACCGGTTCACCATGTCCAACATGGCAATTGAGGCTGGCGGCAAGGCTGGTATCTTCAGGGTTGATGCCAAGACACAGGCCTATGTTAAGGCCCGCGCCAAAAGACCTTACAAGGTTTATGAGCCCGATACCGATGCCCAGTATGCCAAGGTCTACGAGTGGGATATTTCCAAGATGGAACCCCAGGTCGCCTTCCCGCACATTCCCTCCAACGCCAAGCCAATCAGCCAGGCCTCAAAGATGAACATCGCCATTGACCAAGCGGTTATCGGGAGCTGCACCAACGGACGTCTCAGCGACCTCCAGATTGCCGCCTCTATACTCAAGGGCAAGAAGATTCATCCCTATGTCCGCTGCATCGTCATCCCGGCGACCCCGCAGATTTACCTTGATGCCTTAACCGGAGGGCTGATCGAGACCTTCATTAAATCCGGGTGCGCGGTCTCTACCCCGACCTGTGGTCCCTGCTTTGGCGGTCATATGGGCTGTATTGCGGCCGGAGAGCGGTCTATCTCAACCACCAACCGCAACTTCATCGGCAGAATGGGCTCAAATAAGGCTGAGGTTTATCTGGCCAGCCCCGCCGTTGCCGCCGCCAGCGCCATCACCGGTAAAATCTCAAGCCCCGAAGAAGTGATGAAATAGGAGTCTCGCTTGAAAAGCCGTAAGTCCTGGCGGGAGAAGCTGGCTGACAGCAAGGGACTGCCCCGGGTAGAGACGGTCACCCCGCAGATGAGCCAGCGCTGGGGAACGGGGACAGTGGTTATCCCGGCACCGCTGGAAGTTGACGAGTTGATGAGAAAAGTCCCGAGGGGACGTCTTATCACCGTGAACCAGATTCGGGAAGCTCTCGCCAGAAGGCACAAAGCGACCTTCGGCTGACCGATGACCACCGGCATCTTTGCCGGCATCGCAGCCCGGGCGGCTGAAGAGGCGGCTGAGGCAGGGGAAACGGACATCACCCCTTACTGGCGCACTCTTAAATCCGGTGGTGATCTTAACGAGAAGTATCCCGGCGGGGTGGAAGCCCAGGCGCAGCGCTTACGGAAAGAGGGACACGATATTGAGCTGGGCAAAAGTGGCAAGCCCAGAAGAGTCAAGGATTTTGAGAAATATCTTTTCGGCTTCTGATTAATATAAAATAAGGAGGCAAAAGTGCTAAAAGGCAAGGTTATCAAATACGGGCCTAACATCAATACGGATGATATTATCCCGGGCCGCTATCTTAATCTGAGTATAGCTTCAACCATGGTTCCGCACCTCTACGAGGACTTTGACCCGACTTTCCTTAAGCGGGCGAAGAAGGGCAATGTTATCGTGGCAGGCTCTAACTTCGGCTGCGGCTCTTCCCGCGAGCATGCCCCAATGGCACTGAAAGAATTTGGTGTCGCCTGCGTTATCGCCGACAACTTTGCGCGCATCTTTTACCGGAACAGTATCAACATTGGCTTTCCTTTGGTCGAGTGCCCGGATTGTGTTGCCAACACCAAAGAGGGCGATACGCTGGAAGTTGACCTGGAGAACGGTGTCGTGAGGAACCTGACCAACGGCAAGCGTTTCACCACCGCCAAATACCCCCAGTTCATGACCGAGCTCATCGCCACCGGCGGTCTCGTTGAGTACACCAAGAGAAGATTGACAGCGGGAGGACGCAAGTAATGAACTTCAATATAGCTGTCTTGGATGGCGACGGCATCGGTACTGAGGTCTGTGCCGAGACCATCAAAGTGCTGAATGCCCTTGGCAAAAGGTACGGTCATACTTTCAGCTTTGAGCACGGGCTGGTGGGCGGGATAGCGATTGATGCCACCGGTGGCACCTCCGCCCTACCCCAGAAGAGTATTGACATCTGCAAGGCGTCTGACGCCGTGCTCTTTGGGGCAACCGGTGGCCCCAAGTGGGATAATCCCCTGGCTAAGGTACGCCCTGAGGACGGCATACTGGGCATCAGGAAAGCCCTGGGGCTTTTTGCCAATATCCGCCCGGTGAAGCTCTACCCGGAGCTCATTGACGCCACCAACCTCAAACCCGATGTGGTCAGGGGCACCGACTTCATCTTCATCCGGGAGCTTACCGGAGGTCTCTACTTCGGTAAGCCGAAGAAGACGTGGACGAACTCGCGGGGGCGTCAGGCGGTTGATAGCGAGAGGTACAGCGAAAAGGAAATCACCCGCGTCCTCCGTGTCGGCTTCGAGCTGGCGAAAGGCCGCCGTAAGAAACTGACCTCGGTTGATAAGGCAAATGTCATGGAGACATCCCGCCTCTGGCGGCAGATTGCAATTGAAATGTCCAAAGAATACCCCGAAGTTACGCTTGAGCACCAGCTGGTTGACTCCTGCGCCATGAGGCTAATCCAGCGCCCGACCTCCTTTGATGTCGCTGTTACCTCCAATATTTTCGGCGATATCCTGACTGATGAAGCCTCCGTGGTCACCGGCTCAATGGGCATGATGCCCTCGGCGAGCCTTGCCGGGACACCGGTAGAGGGTAAAAAGGCTTTCGGGCTTTATGAGCCGATTCACGGGAGCGCGCCTGATATCGCCGGGCAGAATAAGGCTAATCCCATCGCCACCATCCTGAGCGGTGCTTTTATGCTCCGGTATTCCCTGGGTCTGCTCAAGGAAGCCGCCGTAATCGAAAATGCCGTTTCCCAGGTGATTAAAGAGGGCTACCGCACCGGTGACATCATGAGCCCGGGCATGAAGCTGGTAGGCTGTAAGGAGATGGGGACTCTCCTCGCTGAGAGAGTTTAGTCCAGATACTTCAATAGTGTTCGAATTAAGTAAGAGAGGGGCGTCAGCCCCTCTCTGCAAGTAATCGGCACTGGAACTTGTAAGATAGTGGCTATTGTCTTAATATTAAGGCTATGTCAAAGATAGTGCTCTATGACACAACCCTCCGGGATGGTGCCCAGGGGGAGGGTATATCCTTCTCGGTGGTGGACAAGCTCAAGATTGCCGAAAAGCTTGATGAGCTTGGTGTCCACTACATCGAGGGGGGTTGGCCCGGCTCCAATCCCAAGGACATCGAGTTCTTCCGCGCGGCAAGAAAGCTCAGGCTTGGGCATGCCGAACTCGTTGCTTTCGGCTCGACCCGGCACCCAGGCTCAAAACCAGAAGGTGACGCCAACCTCCTGGCTCTGGCTCAAGCCGGGGTGAAGATAGCCACCCTGGTCGGCAAAAGCTCAGCACTTCAGGTGAAGCAGACTCTGGAGACCACGCTCCGGGAAAATCTGAGCATGATTTCGGACTCTATCCGTTATCTCAGGGCAAAAGGACTGAGGGTCTTCTTTGATGCCGAGCACTTCTTTGATGGCTTTAAGGCGAATCGCAAGTATGCCCTTGAGACAATCAAGGTCGCTGCTGCCGCCGGGGCTGAGGCAGTCGTTCTCTGCGATACCAACGGTGGCTCTCTCTCCGAGGATATTGTAGCGGGGTTTAAGGCAGCAATGGCGGCGGTCCGGGTTACCGTTGGCATTCACACCCACAACGACTCTGAGCTTGCCGTCGCCAACACACTTGTCGCCGTTTCCGTCGGGGCGACTCAGGTGCAAGGGACAATCAACGGCTATGGTGAGCGCTGCGGTAACGCCAATCTCTGCTCCATCATCCCGGCGCTCAAACTCAAGATGGGGATAAACTGTGTATCCGATGCTCAGTTAGCTGAACTTACCGAGGTCTCGCGCTACGTGAGTGAGATGGCTAACCTTCCACCGAGCGCTTTTCTCCCCTATGTCGGTAGTAGCGCCTTCAGCCATAAGGGCGGACTCCATGTCTCGGCGCTAGGGAAGTGGGATGCCAGCTATCAGCACATCGACCCGGCTAAGGTGGGCAACATCAAGCGGGTGCTCGTCTCCGAGCTTTCTGGTAAGGCTAATATCGTCCAGAAGGCGAAGGAGCTGGGTCTCGTCCTGCCTTCCGGGGATAAAGAGATTCGGAAGCTCCTTGACCGCATCAAGCTCCTGGAGAGCCAGGGCTTCCAGTACGACCACGCCGAAGGCTCCTTTGAACTTCTGGTAAGGCGGGCGCTGCCCGATTACAAGCCCCCCTTCGAGCTGGTTGATTTCATGGTGATGGTCGAAAAAAGGCGCCGTCAGCCCACCCAGAACAACCACGAGGAGACTCTGGCGGAGGCATCGGTCAAGGTCAAGGTGGGTGGCGAAATCCTGCACACTGTCGCTGAGGGCAATGGTCCCGTTAACGCCCTGGATAATGCTCTGCGCAAGGCACTGCTCCAGTATTACCCGGACTTGTCCAGAATCGAGCTGGTTGATTACAAGGTGAGAATTCTGGAGGAGAGCGTGGGCACGGCGGCACAGGTCAGGGTTCTCATCGAGTCCACCGACGGGGTTAGCTCCTGGCATACCGTGGGTAGCTCAACCAACATCATTGAGGCAAGCTGGCTGGCTCTGGTGGACAGCCTGGAATACTGGCTGGTCAGGCAGAAAAAGAGGCGGTAAGCCCCGCCGTCAGGGTAAAGCCAACACTTATACTCTTTCCCCACATTGTTTGTCATTGTCGGGTTCACCCTGAAGGTTCTCCCTGAAGGGCGTGACCCGACAATCCACGTCATTTCCTTCACCAGCCAGTATTCGCTTTCGCATATTCTGGTTGAACTTGCAGTAGTTCCCTTCGTCGAGAAGCTTAGTGAGGAAACTGGCAGGCTTAAAAATCGTTTCCAGCGAATGGCTGTCCTCAGGCACGAAAATGACCAAAGCCTATTTCCAATCTGGCGACATTCAATTATAAGGTATCAAAATAGGCCTTTATTTCATCAATATGGCTCGAACTGCAAGCACAAATACGCTCATAAGAACATTTGTAATAATTGTGAGACTCTTTTCCAAAGATAGTCACTTCCTCTGTTGCTAAGCGAGCCACTATCCACATGCGTCTAATCGGGGGAATGGGCATCCAGAGAGTAATGGTCTCGTGAGGCGTTGTTCTGGTAGTTTTTTCAGCAACGAGTTTATACTCAGGTTTTCGAGTGCCTTGTCCCCAAATAAAACCTATCGGACACTTGCCATGCGTAGTCCAACCGGGTCGATAGCTATTATAAAACCTGAGACCAGGGTACTTTTTGATATTGTAATATCTAGTTCTCGCATAGCTGTCGACACAATATTTTTTTAGAGGATACATATGGTAAAGTCCCATGTAAACGATTATACGATAATCTTAAGAATGCTAACAATATTTGAAACTAGCCTTCCCTGTCTCCCCATCCTCCAATTACACTTTTCTGGAGGCGAAGTCCTTATTCCTGACCCCGCTATTTCATCATGCCGGCGGCCGCTTTGAAGCTAAAACGTAGGGTGTTATTGTGCTCATGCAATCCAGACTCCCCCTCTTCTGCATTCGTGCTTCCGTAGGTATGACATTTCAGGAGATTGCCACGTCGCGGAGTCTACCCTGAGCGAAGCGAGAGGGCTCCTCGCAATGACGGGAACTCACTAAGCGAGCAACACGTCACCCGTATAGAGGCTTAACTGCTTTTCTGCCCTCTGGGTTTCACAAGACTCAGCCCCGCACCCAGGGTGGCGCAGGCACTCCCCAGCAGAAAAGTCAGCGCCGGACCATTGACTCCTCCCCAGATGAAACCGGCGACTGCCGGTCCAATCATGTTGCCCACGTCTTCAAAGACCCCCAGGATGCCCATGGCGGTCGCCTGACGGCGGCGGGGCATGAGCTGGGAGAAGCGGGCGGCGGCGGCAGGACGGAAGACGCAGTTGGAGAGGCTGTTAACGACCATGATAAGTAGCATAAAGGTAAAAGTATGGGCGTAAGCGAAGCCCGCCATCGTCACCGCCAGTATGAGCTGTCCGATGGTCATCGCCCTCTGGTAGCCCAGCCTGTCGGCGAGGTGCCCCAGAGGCAGGGTGCAGATGAGGGTTATCAGCCCCCAGGCGCTGAATAGGTAGCCGACCTGAGCGACCGTGGCCGAGGCGGCGTCAACGGCGTGCAGGGGCAGGAATGAGTTTCTCACCGTGAAGGTGAGGTTGAACATGGTGATGGTGAGACCGAGGATAACGAGGTTCATTAATGCACTTCTTGAGAAGCGCGCCGGCGGGTCGGAAGTATCACCGGCGGGTTCTGGCTTCTTTACCTTGAAGACATCGCTCTTAAAACTCAGGCTGGTCACCGTAAAGGCGGCAATCAGGGCAAGTCCGGCGATGATGAAGACCATCTCCATGCTCTGCTCCCCGATGATACCCCCGAAGAAACTGCCAACGGTTCTCCCCAGGGACTGGAGAGTCATGTAGTAAGCCATGAAGGTTGCCTTGCTTCTCAGGGGGATAGTTGAGCCGATGTGCCCCCGCGCCGTCGGGAAGAGGGCAGACGTGCCGAGCGCCCGAAAAAAGTTGATGACATAAAGCAGGTTGATGTTTTTGGTCAGGACAAATCCCGCGGTGGTTATCGCCGCGAGCATGGTTCCCACCATGAGGGGTATCTTGATGCCAATGCGGTCGCTCAGCATGCCCCAGCCGAACTCGCCGGCGGCAAGGGCGATGAAGAACACGGTGAAAGTGAGCCCGATTTGCTCGGGCAGCGCGCCAATCTCGTCTTTCAGATAAAGGGGCAGGACGGGAGTGAGCATCCCCAGGGCAGAGGTCTCCAGTGCTGCCACCAGCCCGATGTCAATCAGCCCGTAGCTGGCAAGACTCTGCGAATAACTCCGGGCAGTATCTTTCAGCGATTTTGCTCCCGTCGGTGGAGGCTTCACTAATAGACTTCCTCCTTGGGATATGACATCTTTATCAAGCGCGATAAATGAAATGCTATCAGATGAACATCTTCCTGTGTAAGAGTTTGGGACTTCTGTGGAATTTTTATGGCTAATCCATAGGGATTTAGAACCCAGATTTTTTCATCGGCGCTTGTTTCTTCAACGTACCATCCGGGAAATACTACAACAGGTGTTACAGGGAATCTCTTCCCAGTGCTTGCTTGAATCGAATCACGGAGCCAGTCGGCAACGGCAATTGCCTGCTGGATAGGTTTGTCATCTGGTTTTTCCCCGGTCAGCGTAATACTCTTACCGTCGAAGGTAACTCTGCCGTTCTTGGGCTTGCTCTTGGTTTTTGTTTCCACTGCGAATATTCCACGTCGGGATACAACAACGTGGTCTATATTAAAATCTCCCCCTACAATATCATGAAAAATTGCATATCCTTTTTGCCTTAGTTCTTCTAGAGATTGTCCAACTTCTCTCTCTCCATCCCGCCCCAGCTTTGTGTTTCTTATTCGCTTTTTAAGCTGTCTAATCTTAAAGTAGCTGTAAGAGACGAATACTGCAGCCGCGATCGTAGTAGGTATCGGCTGGGGCTGTAAATTTCCATACCAACGCGACCACTCCACGAATGCTAATCCCAGGGAAACGGCGAAGTATACTGCATATGTAAGGACCTCCATCTGGAGTCTTTTAATTTCCTCATCCAGTGATTGGGCTGGATAACGTAATGGTCTGTCTTTCAGAGGATTGCGTTTGTTTTTTGCGTTTGTTGTTTGCTTGAACATCTCAACTAATAGACCAATACCAAACCCGAAAGATATTGGGGGCGAATCTCTGGAGTGTATTATGACTCACACATTAATACAAGTCAATGAAACAATAGAAACTAAGTCGGCTGATAAGTGGGCTTTGCATTACCCTTTATCACGCCAGTGGGTCTTATTTGACCAGCCACTGGAGAGCCCCAGTCTATTTTTCGGTGCGGCTCAGGGATGCACCGCAGTTGGCGCAGAACTTGTTCTCGGGTAGATTGGGCTGAAGACAGCTTTTACAGGTAAGTGTACTCCTTGCCGCATTGTGATTGAGGTGAATTTTCATCTGCGACATCGCGATTTCAATACCCGCCTCATCGAAAGCCTGCTTGACCCTTTTTCTGAGCTCCCCCGTGACGTCCCACTGTTTGATGGGCTTGGTCTCGCCCAGAATCTTTATCTCCACGCCTGAGCTGCTGAAGTTATCGACTCTGAGCGCTCGGGGTGCCGCGGTAATCATGGAACCGAAGGTTGTATCTTGCGCAAGTTCTTTGCCTATCTGGTTGATGATGCTCATTGCCTTGTTCAGGTCGCTATCATAGCTGATGGTGACATTAAGGTTGACCCGTGAAAACTCCTTGGTGTAGTTCGAGGCGGTGGTGATGGCACCGTTAGGAATGGTGTGCATGATGCCGTCGAGGTCACGGAGAACGGTGTGCCTTAGGTTGACATCCACCACAAACCCGGCGATGTCGGCAATCTTGACCACATCCCCCTTGCGGTACTGGTCTTCGAGGATGATGAAGAGACCGTTTAAAAGGTCTTTAATCAGGCTCTGTGCGCCGAAGCCAACAGCGACGCCGACGACGCCGGCACCGGCGAGGAGAGGCCCGATTTTAAGCCCGATTTCGTCGAGTATCATGAGTGTCGCTACGGTTATGGTCATGCCGACCAGGGTATTTACGGTGATGCTAGTCAGAGTCTGTGTCCTCTTGGAGAGTTCCTCCCGGTCATTGGCGGTGTGGCTTCTTGCCTTGCCCGATTGCTCAATCATCTGGGGCACCACCCTCTGAATCAGCCGCTGAATAAGGAAAACGGCGACGAGGGTAAGCAGGATGCGTAGCCCGTGTTCCAGAAGCCAGGCTTTGATTGGTGCGGTCAAGATAGGCATCTCGCCATCTTCAGGGGCGAGGATGATTAGCGCCAGCGCCAGGCTGATGCCGACCAGCTCCAGGCTCGGCGCAACCCGCAGGATAAAGCTTGCTGACTTATCCTCTTTTTCAGGCGTTTTTGATGCAGCCTGTTGTCTCTTTCGCCAGGCAGTGTACTGCCTCATTGAAAAGGAAAAGAGAACCAGTCCACCAATCAAGGCAAAGATGAGAAGAGTCCTGTAACGAATCAGCCAGTTCCACATCAAAGCGACCCCCGATGAAATCTGTGATATTATACCATTCCCGGATTGTTGTTGCCATTGACTAGTTTCAGTGCGGCGTCCGATTTAGTATAATAAGTCAGAGATTATCGCTACTCTTATCGTGGAGGCTTTGCATGTCAGATATAAAGAGTGCCTGGGAGATTGCCCAGGAGAAACTTGCCCAGATTGGGGCGCCGACCCCTGAAGAGCGCCTTGAGTGGAAGTATGTGCCCGAGGGGGAGAAGCTGGCGGCAAAGTTTCTCAAGGATGATGTCAATCTGGAGGCTGAGTTAAACAAGTATGCCGATGATAATGTCCGTAAGTACGTGGCGCGGGGTCTGGCGGGTGTGCTCATCAAGAACATAGACCTGCCCCGGAACGATGCGGTCAAGAAGACCAACAAGCGTGTCATGGACGCTCTAAAGGGCATCAGGAAAGATAAGGTCGCCACGGAAAATGTCTTCAGCAAAATAAGACGGGTCTTCAGCCATTACGTTGGTCCGGGTGAGGAGCAGCGGAAAGAGGCTTACGACCAGATGAAACTGGACTTCGCCCGGAGATTTCAGAAGGCGCTGGAACAGCAGATGGGCGCCGGGGCGAATATGCGGATAGATGTGGAGAAACAGCCTGAGTTTCAAGCCGAGTGGCGCCGTGTAAGCGCCCAGATGGAGCGCCAGTACCAGCAGCTTGTTGATGAGTATAAGGTAGAACTGGCTGCGATAGAGTAGTCAGGCGAGAGTTGTCAGGTTGAGCCATGGACATAAACGACGAACGAATAAAGTATGCTGTTGAGCGCACCGAGATTTTGAGGCCTCCGAAGCGCTCGCTTTCCACCTTTGGTACGACCAATGTTTATTACTATCTCCTCACCGAGCCGGTCTATAACGACGTCTTCGGTCACACCACCGAGACGGTGATTCGGGAGGGCAGGGTGGTCGCCGAGAGACCCAAGATTGTTACTCCCTACTACCTTTCCCATCTTGATGGCTTCGGCGCCGGGGCGAAAAGGTACTTTGACATGTTGCTCAGGGAGTACGGCGCATCAGCGCCGGGGCTTCTCTACGGCTACCGCAACGAGTCCAGAGGGCTTAATATCGTCGCCCTGAACACTCTTGCCGTCGCCGATAAACTAAACCGGGAGATAGACCAGCGCAGTGACCCCATGGTGTCCATTATCAAGGGGGAGGATGAGCTATGGGATGTCTCCCTCATGAAGTTCATCTACGAACTGACGCGAAACTCCCTGGAGCACAATGTCATGGAGCTCGGCTCAAGGGGGCTTCTGGAGACTGACCGGGCGGGAATCCCCGCCGGAGCAAGAGCCAGAATCGAAGAGCTATTCCAGCACGTGAGTCTGGGTAAAGCTGAACCTGCCGAGCTTAAAACCGAGCTTGACCGCTGGGGAGTCTTTGAGGAATACGAAGACAGGTTTCTGGCGATGTTCAGGGAGAGGGCATGAAAATCTCCTTTATTAACGCCCGCGACCTTTCCGAGGCCTGGTTCCTGTGCCTTCGTGAGGTCCTCTCTAAGGGCTACGTCTATAAGATAGACCGCGGCAGCTATCAGGGGCAGCACCGGAGGGAGCTTGAGTTTGTCGTGCTTAACGTCATCAATCCGGGGACAAGACCCCTCATCCCCGACGTGCCGCCGGGGGTGCCGCCACCCAGCACCATGAGCTATATTGAAAGCTATCTCCCCTATCTCATGACCGCCCACAAGGCGGAGGGGGAGCAGTATACCTACGGGCAGTATCTGGAGCCGCAGATTGCCGAGGTCATCCGCATGTACAAAGAGGACGGCTATAACACCAATCAGGCTTACATGGCAGTGGGGGAGGCCAAGTCCATTTTTCTCAGCGACCCGCCCTGCCTCAGGGGGATTGACACCAGAATCAGGGAGGGCAGGTTGAACTTTGTCCTTTATTTCCGCTCCTGGGACCTCTGGGCGGGTTTCCCTTCAAATCTGGCGGCGATTCAACTGCTTAAGGAGTACATGGCTTCAGAGATTGGGGTTCAGGACGGCGAGATTATCGCCACGAGCAAAGGACTTCATCTCTATGAGTATTCATGGGAGTTGGCAAAGACGGCGGCGAGGGTGAGCTAGCCCTGAATCCTGACATTCTGGTATTAGTCCCCGAGGTAAAGGTCAGGCAACGACAACCCAGATAGTACTTGCACTGAATTCCCGCTGAGTCTCTAGTCAATGGATTTTGATATAATCTCCTCAAGTTTACCGGAAGCTTTGTAAGGCGGGTTGTGAGAACTAAGGGCTTCTTCAGAACGGCTGTCATCGTATTCCTTGTGCTGATGGTTCTCGGCACCGGCTGTTCATCCCGCGTCAGCCTTGACCGGGGTCTGAAACAGGTGACCAAGCCCTATGAATTCAGCCTGTTTAAATGGGAGATTGGGGTGGCTAAGGATGAGTTCCAGCAGCTTGTCTTAAAAAAGAGTCCGGTTAAGGACAGCGATGTTGCTTCAGTTGAGAAGTTCTTTACCCTGAATGATGAAATAAAAAGCCTGACCGCTGAGATGAATGCCATTAAAGCCGGGCAGAAAACGGGCGATTTGATTTCGCTTGAGCGTGAGGTTACGAGGCTTCAAGAAGAAAAACTGGCTCTGGGGGACAGAGTGGAGCAGGTAATTGAGAGCCAGATAAGGGGTGCTCTCTCCGATGAGGGTGTCTATCACCCTTGGGACAGGTATCTCAAGGTTAAAGTCGGTTTTCCGCCGGTGAACTTTGAGATGGAGAAACCGCCTTATCTTCTCATTATTTCCCCCCGGGAGAGAATAAGCCGGCTCAAGGAGGTCATGCTTTTCCCCTCTCTCACTCTGGAGGAGATTGAGAGCATTGAGTTCGGTGCCGAAAAGCTGGGGGTCTCAGCACTGGTGGTGGAGCTCGGCGGGATGGCGACCTACCCCGCCTTTGTTGATGATGCTATGGACCTGTCCTATACCTTTGAATCAGCGGCTGAGGAGTATCTTCACCAGTACCTCTCGTTTAAACCGATAGGCTTTCTTTATAATCTCCACCTGATGGGGATACGCCGGAGCGATGAGGTCGTTACGCTAAACGAGACCGTCGCCAGTATGCTGGGCGAAGAGCTTGGCGCTCAGGTGGTCAAAAGCTATTATGCCGAGAATGTCGAAGCCGAGGAGAAAACCGGCGAGAGCGGTTTTGACTTTAACCGTGAGATGCGGGAGATAAGAATTACGGTTGACGGGCTTCTGGCTGAGGGGATGGTCTCCGAGGCGGAGACCTTTATGGTAGAAAGACGGCAGTTTCTTCTGGCTCATGGCTACTATATCCGGAAGCTCAATCAGGCTTACTTCGCCTTCCACGGTAACTATGCCGACTCGCCGTCATCGGTTGACCCCATCGGGGCTGAGTTCAGGGAACTGAGGGATAAAAGTCCTTCGCTCAAAGAGTTTCTGGCTCAATCCGCCACCATTACCAGCCGGGAGAAGCTGGAGAAGGTTCTGGAGAAACTAGGAGAATAGTCTCTCTATATTCAATCATGGTTGCTAAAGGTGAGCCCTCTCTCCTCTTGAGGGATTCATCTTGGAGGATTCTTCCTGAAGGATAGAGCTAGAGTGAGGGGGTAAATAAAATCACCCTCACCTTGACCTCTCCGTTCGGCTGAGCTCAGTTCTGGTTCACTCTGACGACTAATCGGAACGAGTGACATTCACTGGAACCACGACGAAGCCCGTCAGGGGAGAAAGGTTTCATTTGTTGAACAAAATCGTATCTATCTCGCTTGCGCTTCACTTCTGGGTTTGCTAAACTTAATAAGGTTTGGGCCGTTAGCTCAACTGGTAGAGCAGGTGACTCTTAATCACCAGGTCGGAGGTTCGAGTCCTCCACGGCTCACTTTGATTAACTTTTTGGCTCTTCAATCGTTGTTTTCGGGAATCAACTTACGCCAAATCTCCTCACTAGTATTTCACTGAATCATTGAATTAGTGCGTCGGATTGACGGCTATAGCGAGGCGGGTTGTATAATAAGCGCGGGTGCCTGAAATGAAAGACTTTTGAGGAGGTGAGCTATCGAGGTTGTCATTTCCCGGGACTGGGCGAGATTGAGAATTAAAGGAGGGAGATAAGATGCCTGGTGTGCTTGAAGGCTACAGAGTTCTTGACCTGACTGTTTATCAACTTGGTCCGGTAAATACCGCGATGCTTGCCCTGATGGGAGCGGAGGTCATCAAGATAGAGCCACCGACTGGTGAACCAGGGCGCATCAATGTCAGGGGAAGGGTGATGGCAGGTGGCGAGGGTAAAGGCTTTGGTGGCATTGACCTGTGTACCTACTTTGAGGCAAATAACCAGTCCAAAAAGGGTATGGTGCTTGACCTGAGAAAGCCCAAAGCCAAGGAAATTCTCTACCAGCTGGTAGCTAAGTCTGATGTTTTTGCCCAGAACATCAGTCCTGGCTCTGCCGAGAAACTGGGTGCTGGCTATGAGACACTAAAAAAGTATAACCCCAAGCTCATCTATTTCACTGGTACCAGCTTTGGCGTCAAGGGGCCTGATGCCTATAAGCCGGGGATGGCACTCAGTGGCACGGCTCGCTCCGGCTGGGCTTACATGCTGGACAGGGCTGCCGATGGCTCACCGTCATTCAATGTGGGTGGCTCAACCGACCAGATTGCCGCCATCATGGGCGCATTTACGATTGTGGCGGCACTTCTGGCACGGGAACGCTACGGTATCGGGCAATTCTGTGAGTCCTCGCATCTCTCGGCTTCGATGTGGTTCCTCCAGTGTGCCGGGCAGATGTCTTACTACCAGGGGACCAAGATTTCCCGGCTGAGGGAAACCGCCAGTAGGCAGACCGCCGACAATCCAATCTTCAACGGTTACAAGTGTAAGGATGGCGAGTGGATTGCCCTGGTAAATCCGGTACAGCGACACTGGGCGCCGGTATGTGCCGCCCTGGGCATACCCGACTCACTCCGGGATGACCCGCGCTTTAAGGATCCGGCAGCCAGAAGGCAGAATCGGGAGTGCATCAAAATGCTTGATGAGTACTTTGCCAAGTATACCCAGGCTGAGATTATCAAGCGGTTTGAGGGCAAGGACATCAACTGGGAGAGGGTGCAGCGGTGGGAAGACCTGCCCAGTGACCCCCAGTGCCTTGCCAATGAGTATATCAGCTTCTACCAGCATGAGCTTACGGGACGGGTATACCTTATGGTCAATCTGCCGATGAAGCTGACGGCGACGCCGGTGGTAAGGCTGGGGAGGGCGCCACTTTTGGGTGAGCATACGGCGCAGATACTGTCGGATGTCCTGGGCTACAAGAAAGAGGAGGTGCCGGCGCTGATTAAGGAGATTGGCGAGCCTGTCGCTACTTTCGGAGAGCAGTAGTCACTGATTGGTATAGACTAATAAAAATAGCCGGGGAATAGGCTGGTATTTCCCGAAAGTTACATTGTTTCTTTTCTAGGACTGGTCAAAGAAGTCGGCGATACTCTTCTCTACGACGGGAGAAGAGTATACTGCTTTGTGTTTTTGACTTTGGCTAAAGACCTACAGGCTAATTGCCACAATGATTAGCACCGCGGCTGCCGTCTTCACCCAGGGACAGAGCTTCATGGGCAGAATTGATGTCCTGGCGCCGGTGGTGGCGGTGAGTCCCGCCATGACGAGCAGCATCACCGCTGAAGCCAGATAGACGGTAAAAGTTGCCTGGGTTGTTGGTTCATCCAGAATGGTAACCAGGGCGACTAGCACTCCGATGAAGCAGAGGGCGAGTCCTTCGCCAATCCACTCCATCGTTATTATTCTCCTGTTGTCCGGCGAGACTGCCCCAAAGCCTGCGACCACAGATTTGGTGGCGATGATGTGAGCGACACCCCAGATAGTAATCACGATAGAGGCTGCGTAAATAAGTAGTTCGCTCATGGAATTTACCTCCTCTACGGCATGGATTAAGTCTAACTGACTCAGGTTAGTTCTGCAAGCGCCTGGCTTGGTTTGCCAATGCTGACTAGATTTTCTGCAGTAAGGTCACCAGAAGGATAAGTGCCAGCGAGGCGGCGATGGCGACTACCCCCAGGGCTATGTCCCGAGAGAAGGTTCTGAAGGCAGGGGAGTAGCGTCCGGTGAAGCTGCAAATAGTAAGGCGAAGGTTTCTCAGGTTATTGAGTGTTTGTTTGTTGAGGTCATTGTAGGTTCGTGTGAAGGCACTATTAATTCGTAAGGGCGCTCTTTTTACTGCCTCAACTGTCTGCTTGCCCCAAGCGTCAAGGCTTTTTGTCAGCAGGTAAAGATTTTTGAATCCACGCGTGCTCAAAGTGACTACACCAGCCTGTAACGAATGGAACACTTTCTGGGTGACGAAGCAGAGTGAGATAGCTCTCTCTGCCAGGGCGAGGTACCATTTGTCAAAGCTGAACCAGCGCGCTAAAGGCAGGGGGTGACGCCGACGCGGCTCAAAGAGCTTGAAAATCAAACCGGCGGCGAAGGCACCGCTGCCAAGTAGTAGAGGCAGGAAGACCTCTTTAATATTCTCCCAGGTAAAAAGCCTGATTTCGCTCAGGTGCTCAATCTGTGTGGTGCCAAGCCCGCCAAAGGTTTTCAGCACCGGCACGATAAGGCGCTTGAGCACAAGCTCCGGTGCGAGCCCGATGATAATGACCCCCAGGGCGAGAGCGCCTGAACCAAGTAGCATCAATGCCGGTGCCTCTCTTATTTCCCCCGGGTGATGGTCGTTGTGGTTTCTCTGGGGCGAATGGTTTTTGAAGAAGGTGAAGTAGGTCGTCTTGAGGAAATAGAGAACGGTGCCGCCGCTGGCAACGATGAAGAGCTTTTCCGCCAGCTCAAGCCAGAAGGCATGGGACGGCGCACTCTCTGCGAGATGTCCCGCCTCCAGAATGGCGTGATGGAGCAGGGTCTTGGAGACGAAGCCGTTAAAGAGGGGAATCCCCATAATGCCCAGTGTCGCAATACACCAGATAATTGTGCTTAGGGGCATCTTACGCCAGAGTCCTCCCAGTCGGAACATGCTCAGCTCGTGGGTGCGGAAAAGGATGGAGCCGGCGACGAGGAACAAGCTCCCTTTGAAAAGGGCGTGGTTGACAATGTGATAGAGGCTAGCGGCAAGTCCGGTACCCCCTTCTTCGCCCAGATAAAGAAGGCACCCCGCCCCGAGCAGGATAAATCCCATCTGGCTCACGCTGGAGTAAGCCAGTGTCCGTTTGATGTCCCTCTGGATGACGGCGAGCACCACGCCGGTTAGCATGGTAATTATGGCGACCCAGATGATAACCAAGCCGAGGGTGCGCAGGTCGGGAGTTACAGATTCAACTGCCAATACCTCGGCGCTATGGCTAACTGCCTCCCCTGCTTCTCCCGGGTAATGGAAGAACGCCATGAGGGTGCGCAGGATGCCGTAAGCTCCGGTCTTAATCATGACGCCGGAGAGTAGGGCGCTTGCCGGGGAGGGGGCGGCGGGGTGGGCATCAGGGAGCCAGACATGGAGGGGCACCATGCCTGCCTTGACGCCGAAGCCGAGGATGAGTAAGACGAGTGCTGCCACCTTGAGGGGGGACTCAAGAAGGGTGCTGCCCTTCAGGGGAACAAACCCCGAAGTTCCGGCGTAGCTGGTATAGAGGAAAATACCCATGAGGAGAGCCAGCCCGCCGATGATGGTCATGAATAGATACTTTGCCCCGGCTCTCCTGGCTCCGTCCGTTTCGAGATGGACGACCAGGAGGTAGGCGGCAAGCCCCATCAGCTCGAAAAAGACGTAGAGGCTGAGGTAGTCGCCCACCAGAAAGACGCCCAGTGTCGCTGCCTCGGTAACTGAGAGGATGGTGAAGAAGCGGCGGCGCTTATGTTCCAGGGTCATGTAGCTCACGGCGTGGACTGAGGCGAAGACCCAGAGCACCGCAGCAAGGAGGGCGAAGACTGCCCCCATCTTATCGACCAAGAATCTAAGCGTCGTCCCGGGGACTCCGACCAGGCGGGTATCAAAGTAGAGCACGTCACCGCCAAAGACTTTAAGGGTAACGGTGAGGATAATCCCCAGTGTAAGTACTGAAGTCAGGATGACGATGAGGTTGCGTAGCCAGTCTTTACGCTCTGTGATTAATGAGACCAGCACTGCCCCTGAAGTCGGCACCAAAACCGCAAGAAGTGGCAGAATCGAAGGCTCTTTTATTTCATCAGCCAGCAAATCTTAACCCCTTTAATGCGTGAGCCGCGAGACCGTCTCATTCAAAAGCGAATAGGGAAAACCGGGAAGCTGTGTTACCAGTCCGCCCAGGACTATCAGGACGGTGAGTATTACCAGCGGGATAACGAGGGGCAGACTCTCTCCGCTGCCGTGAGCGCTTTCATCGGACGAAGTCCCTTCCGGTTCTTTGAAAAAAGCGGTGTAGATAATGGGGAGGAAGTAAGCCGCATTCAAGAGAGCGCTCAGAAGCAGGACGGCAATCCAAGCCGGCTCGCCTGCCTCAATGGTACCACTTCCCAGGAGCCACTTGGAGAGAAAGCCGACCGAGGGTGGAGTACCCATCATGGCGAGCGCCGCCACGCTGAAGGCGGTCATGGTCACGGGGAGTCTCCGGCCAATTCCTGCCATCTCGCTCACGTTGCGCTTTCCCGTCTTCACCAAGATGACGCCGGCGGCGAGGAAGAGACACCCCTTCATCAGGGCGTGGTGGGCGAGGTGCATGAGACTCCCCAGGACGCCGCTATAAGTGCCCATTGAAAGTCCCAGCAGGATGTATGACACCTGCCCGATGCTGGAGTAGGCGAGGCGCCTTTTGAGGTTATCCTGGGTTAGCGCGAACATTGAGGCGACCACGATGGTGATACCAGAGATAATAATGAGGTAGGTATCCAGTCTGAGCTCCTTGAAGAGACTCAAGCCGAAGACGTTCAGGACGACGCGGATGATGCCGAAGGCACCGGCTTTGAGGATGACGCCGGAGAGGAGGGCGCTTGCCGGGGAAGGTGCCTCGGGATGGGCGTCGGGCACCCAGCCGTGGAGGGGCATGATGGCTGCCTTGACACCGAAGCCGGCGAGGTAGGCGAGGAAGAGGACGGTGAGCACAGCATGGGATGACTGGCTTAAGTTTAGAGTCCCGGCTTCTATAAGGCTGAGGTTGCCTCCTCCCCAGAAGTAGTGCCCGGCGATGGCAAAGAAGATTACCGCCCCCGCCGGTATGGCATAGGTAAGGTATTTCAGCCCGGCGCGTCTGGCTGATTCGGTCTCCTCGTGGATGATAAGGGGGTAGGCGGCGAGGGTCATTATCTCGTAAAAGACGAAGTAGGTGAACATGTTCTGGGAGAAGGCACAGCCGAGAAGGGAGAAGTTGGTGAGTGCCATGAAGCTGAAGAAGCGGTCTTCCCTGTGCTCGATATAGCCTATTGAGTAAAATGTCGCCAGTATCCAGAGGAAAGAGATGGTGAGCCCGTAGTAGTAGCCGAGGGCATCCAGCGTCAGACGTAGGCTTATCCCTTCCACAATGGGGAAGAGTTGAACGGTGAGTGTTCTTCCAGATAGCGTCCCCGGCAGTAGAGACAGGACGACCACGAAGGAGACTAGGCTCCCCATAAGGTAGGTGAACTTTCTAAGTCTCTTCATGTCTTGCGGGATAAAAAGATTCAAAACCAGGGGGGAGAGGGGTACCAGCAGTGCAACCAAGGGTCTCAAAGAATACGTCTCAGCCATAGTCACCTCAAGCGATTAGTCTTTCGATAGCCTTCGTCAGGGAAGGGAGAATCAAATAGGCGAAGACGCCCAGAAGAAGGGTCAGAGATGATAAGATGAGAGGGGGAGCGACCATTGGCAAAGGCGCATCCCCTTTTATTTTGTCCCACTTCCCGTCCTCCGTGGGAAGAAAGAACATGTAATAGACTATTCTCAGGCAGTACCAGGCGGCGAGGACGCTGCCAATCAGGATAACAATGCCGGGGACAAGATTCCCCGCAGTGAAACTGCCCCGGATGAGGTACCACTTGCTGACGAACCCTGCCGTGGGTGGAATGCCGATTACAGATAGTGAGGCAAGGGCGAAGGCGGCGCACGAGAGGGGCATCTTCTTCGCCGCGCCCCTGAGGTCGTTTATCCGGCGGTAGCCGGTGGCGTAAATGACCGCGCCGGCGACGAGAAAGAGGCAGGCTTTTGCCAGAGAGTGGTCAAGAATATGATAGATGCTCCCCACCAGCGAAGCCTTCTCCATTAGCCCGATGCCGGTAAAGATGTAGCCGACGTGTGCCACCGTCGAGTAGGCGACCATGCGTTTGAGCTCTTCCTGCCTTATCGCCATGACCGAGCCGAAGAGAATAGCACCTGCGCCCACCCAGGCAAGGAGCCCGGTTACCGCGTTCGCTCCGCCGGAGTAGCGGGTGGTGTAGATTGATAGGGCAAGGCGGATAACGCCGAAGATACCCATCTTGACCACCAGTCCCGAAAGGAGGGCGCTCACGGGGGAGGGAGCGATGCTGTGGACGTCGGGAAGCCACTGGTGGAGCGGGAAGAGTGCCGCCTTGACGGCAAAACCGATGATAAATACTCCGTAGGCGACGGTGACCACTTTCGGGTACGCCGATGAGGCGATTTTCGCGGTGAGGTCGCCCATGTTGAGCGTCCCGGTTACGGCGTAAAGGAAGCTGATGGCGAGGAGAATGAGAATTGAGGAAGGTGCCCCCATGATGAGGTAGCGGAACGCCGCCCTGATGGCGCGCCCTTCCCCGGCGATGGCAACGAGGGCATATGAGGTAATAGACATGATTTCGATGAAGACGAACATATTAAAGATGTCGCCCGTCGCTAAGAAACCCAGCATCGAGCCGGCAATAAGCATAAATAGGCTGTAGTAGACGGCTTCTCTATCGGCGCTTACCTCACGCCTGATGTATTTCCCCGAGTAGATGACGCTTATAAGACTCACTAAAGAGACGAGCACCATCATGAAAAGCCCGAGATAGTCAATCCTTATCTCGATGCCGAAGGGGGGTTCCCAGGCGCTGAGACGATAGCTAATGTAGCCCATCCTGAGTGTTTCGGGGATAAGGGAAACACTCATCAATAGAGATGCCGAGAGGGCAATAATAGACAGGGGCAGAGCGAGGCTCTTCTTCCACTCTGAGAGGATAGAGATGATAACGGCGGTAAGCAGGGGAGTGATGATGATTAGGACGGGGAAATGGCGGGTGAGGGTCATCTATTTATCCTCCCTGAACTTGTCCACATCAAGTGTGCCGTAGTGCTGATAGAGCTTGACTACCAGGGCAAGGGCGAGGGCGGTCGTGCTCACCGCGACCACGATTCCCGTCAGAATCAGCGCCTGCGGGATGGGATTGACCATTCTTGACACGTCGCCACCGGGGGTCATAATCGGGGCAATCCCCTCACTCAGGTAGCCGATGGAAACAAGGAACAGGAAGACCGATGTCTCCATGATGTTCAGCCCGATGAGCTTCTTGATGGCGTTGCGCTGGACGGCTACCATCCACAGCCCCATGGAGAAGAGAAGCATCGCGGCGAGATAGTTCAGGTTGCTTACGATGTTGTTCAAGGGTGCTACTCCTCCTTAAGCAGGGCGAATATAATCGAGGTGAAAATCATGGCGCCACCGGTGCCGATGCCGATTTCAATCAGAAGCAGCATCACCGTGCGCACCACTGGCTGAAGTGTGACCGGTACCCCCGGCAGGATGTAGGTCAGAAAGTTCGTCCCGGCGAATAAACCCAGAAGCCCGCAGAAGATGAAGGCGATGACTGCTGAACCCTCCAGGAGAACTCGGAGACGGCGGGGAATTTTGCTCTGTGCCGTCTCAAACCCGAAGATGGTGGTAAAGAGAACCAGACTGGCACCGATGATAGCGCCTCCCTGGAAGCCGCCGCCGGGTGATACATCCCCGTGCAGAATGGTATAGACGGAGAAAAGGATAATGAAAGGGACCAGAAACCGCGCTGTGGTGATGGTGGCGACTGTAGGTGACACGCTTACGCTGTGCCTGGGGTAGCTTTTCTTCTCCCGTCCCAGCACCGCCAGCACGGCAGCCAGGGCAGAGAAAATGACGGTTACCTCGCCCATGGTGTCATAGCCGCGGTAGTTTAATATTATGCCGGTGATGATGTTCTCGGCGCCCGCCTCCTCAACACCGTGCTCAAGGTAGCGAGGGATGGTGTTTAGCCGCGTCGGGCTTACTGCTTCGCCCATCGGGGGCAGGAGGCTCACCGTGTAGATAAGCCCGCCGGTGAGGAGCAGGATAGCGAACCCGGTGATAAAGCGCTTCACGGTTTTTTCCCCCGCGTCTTAAAGAGCGTAATAACAAAGAGCACGGTCGTAATCCCGGCTCCCACTGCCGCCTCGGTCAGGGCGAGGTCGGGGGCGTAAAGGCGCTGCCAGATGATTGCCATGATGAGGCTGTAGGACGAGAAGGCGATGATAGCTCCTAGGATGTCGCGGAGGACAAGGGCGGAGAGCGCCGCTGTCATGAGTAGAATCAGGAGCACTAGGTTAATCAGCTGGCTCATCTGTCTTTTCTCTGAGAAGTCTTTTGTATTTAGGGTCAGTCCTGAAGACAGAGCGCCCGATGGCGTGTCCGCAGGTGGCGCTTGAGATATATAGAAAGAAGCCGATGAGAAGTAGTCGGATGGCGTCATCCAGGTTTCTGGCGTAGATTGCCAGGGCGAGGAGCACCGAGCCTGCCCCCAGCGTGTCGCACTTGGTTGAGGGGTGGAGACGGGTCAGGATGTTGGGCATCCTGAGGATACCGATTGTCCCCAGGAGGAAGAAGCCACAGCCAACCAAAAGAAGGAATACTATGATTGCTTTAGCTATCAAAGTGGTTTTCCTCCCAGCCTTCTGTCTCCAGGTAGCGTGAAACGGCGATGGTGACGATGAAATTGAGCAGGGCATAGACCATGGCGATGTCCAGGTAAAGGTTACTCTTAAAGATATAGGCGACGAGCGCCAGGATGGCGAGGGTTTTCGTCCCGATGATATTGATGCCGAGGAGGCGGTCCTGAATGGTTGGGCCCCTTAGAGCGCGGTAAAAGCAGAGAAAAGAGTTGACCAGGATGACTAGCGCCGCCACCGAAAGCAGGGTATCCATCATGCCCTCTCCGTAGATGTGACCTGTTCTCTGTCGTGCCCGAAGAGGCGCGCCACCATCTTTTCCAACTGTCCCTCGCTTAGTCCCGCGGCGTGACGTCTCGCCAGGGCATGCACAAAGTAGACATCATCCTGAATATCAATAACAACCGTCCCCGGGGTGAGGTTGACGCAGTAAGCAAAGACGGTTTTTTCGAGGTCTCCTCTGAGATGGCACCGGTAGCGGAAGATGCTTGGTTCAATCGGCAGTTCAGGGTTTATCACAATCAGAGCGACATCAATGTTCGCCTTGATGATTTCCCAGAGCATGGCAAGGGCGAAGTCCGGCACGCGGTAGAGGACAGGGAGGGTGAAAGCCCGGGCGAAGTCTGTGTCCAGAATGTTGCGGGTGATGAGAACGACCAGCCCGGAGGACAGTATACCCAGGATGAGGTTGAGGGTGCTCAGGGAGGGTGAAAGCGCCATCCAGAAGGCAAAAACGAGAATGAAGAGGACGGTGTAAGCGCTGGGGCGCCTTGCGTTTTTCATAAACCTATTCGGAACCTGTCATTATTAGCCACGAATTCTAGCACAAACACAGTCAAATTATAAGGTTACTTGCCGGGAGTAATCTGTATTGTCATTGCGAGGAGTCCCGATTACATCGGAGCGACGTGGTAATCCGTTCCCCTCGCCCCGGGTTTTGCGGATTGCCACGGGCTGAAGCCCTCGCAATGACGGCTTAATAAGATTGACGCTATTGAAAGTAGTCTGACGCTCTGGCATAATTGCCAGCATATTACTAATTGAACTAACAAAACTCGACTTAACGAAAGGTTTTCAGGGAGCAAGTAGGAGGTGACTAATGACGACTAGTGGTTCAATCTGCAGAATTGGCGTTTTCTATGATGGCACGTTTTTTGCCCATGCCCAACGGTATCTCTATCACGATAGGCAACTCGGCTGGCTTACATTTCAACCACTGCATACTTTCTTCGAAGCTTTTTTGAGGCAGAAAGAACAAGGATACTCTAGCTACAAAGTTGTCTACGCCTCTTGGCATCAGGGACTCTTTACTGTTAAGAGCGCTACAGATGAGCACTTAAAAAACGACCGTAACCTCTACCATGACCTTATGCATGCTGGCATAGAACCCAAGTATTTACCAATGTCTCAACAGGGAGGAGAAAAGGGAATAGACGTCGCCATGGCGGTCGAAGCGCTTCAGGTTGGGCTTGACCACAAAATCGATGTAGCTGTACTAGTAACTGGTGATGGAGACTTTGTTCCTTTAGTAAGAGCTCTTAATAAAGAAGGCATCCGTGTTCTTGCTGCCTTCTTTGATTTTAAAGACAGCCAGGGTAAGAAATGCTTCATCAACGAGCGTCTACTCAATACCTGCAACTATGGAGTAGATATCATTAAACTTGAAGATGACAAAGACTTCAAGAATTCGTTTAAGAGTCTCTTCCATAATTAGCCAATTGTAGGAGGTATTGTGATGCCAAGGACCGCAAAAAGCCCTGAGGAGATGCTCGCCTCTTTTGTGGCTAAGCTGAGCTACGAGGCTTTACCCAAGGTGGCACTTGAGAGGAGCAAAAATGCCATCCTCGACACCATCGGGGTGGCGCTGGCTGGCTCCCAGGAGGACACGGGCAAAATTCCCCTTAGAGTGCTCGCAGAGCTGGGGGGCAAGCCGGTCGCCAGCGTTATCGCCGGGAAATGCCAGACCTCGCCCGTCTTCGCCGCTATGGCTAACGGCACCTCTGCCCACGCCCTTGATTATGATGACGTGAATGATAGCTGGATTGGGCACCCTTCGACGGTGCTTGTCCCGGCAATTCTCGCCGTTGCCGAGTCGGGTAAATATTCGGGGCGGGATGTTCTTACCGCCTACAACGCCGGCTTAGAGGTGGGGGCGAAGCTGGGTATCGTCTTTGGGCAGGACCAGTACGCCCGGGGCTGGCACACCACCGGTAGTATCGGCAGTGTGGCGGGGGCGGCGGCGGTAGCCCGGCTCCTCAATCTGAGTGAGCGGCAGACCCAGATGGCGATGGGTATCGCCGCCTCAGCCAGCGGCGGGCTAAGGGAGAACTTCGGTAGCATGACCAAGCCTCTTCACGCCGGTAGTGCCGCCTCAACCGCCGTCCTCGCCGGACTTCTCGCAAAGAGGGGTTTTACCTCAAGCGATAATGCACTTATGGCTAAATCGGGCTACGGCAGGGTACTGGGCAAAGACACTGACTACGATGCTGTCCCCACTTTCCGTAAGCTGGGTAAACCCCTTGACATTGTGGCGAACGGCATCTGGGTCAAGGCTTATCCCTCGGGCGCGGCGACCCATTCGGCTATCTCGGCGGCTTTGAACCTGCGGGGAAAGCGCTCATTCAAGGTTCAGGACATTCAGGTGATTGAGTGCGCTACCAACAAGGCGATACCCCAGATTCTCATCCATCACCAGCCCAGGAGCGGGCTTGAGGGGAAGTTCAGCATTGAGTACTGCGTTGCCGTCGCCCTTCTTGACGGCGAAGTGACCTTAGACCAATTTACTGATAAGAGAGCTCTGTCTAAGGATGTCCAGAGCCTTGTTTCGAAGGTGAAATACACTCATCCCAAAGAGATGGAAGACAAGTTCGGTTTCCATATCCCGGGGCTAATAACGGTCAGACTTAAGAATGGCAAAACTATCTCCAGCCGGGTGGCAAGCCCCAAGGGAACACCGGAGAATCCCATGACCACGGAAGAGCTTCACGCCAAGTTTGAGCGTTGTAGCCGGGCGGTGCTTACGGTGCGGGAAAGAACCAGAGTGATTAAGCTCGTCTCCAAACTGGAGGAGGCTAAGAGCGTTAAGGGGCTAATGAAAGTCCTGAGTGGTGACTAGCCTGATTCAGGAGAGTGTATCCCACAGAATTGGTGGAGCAGGATTAGAAACCTTACCCTTCGACAAGTTCAGGGTGAGCGTGAGTCTTGCTACGCTTTTGTATCGCTGATTCAACTTCATCAGCTTTCAAGAACCGGGATAACCAGCGGCCCCTCGGGGATGACGGCAATTTTGGCTTCATTGCCTAAAACTTTGAAGGCTCGCTCTAAGCCCTCTTCCGTGCTGGCTACCGGCGTTAGCATCATATCCCTGACGATATTCTCAGGTAGACAGGACACGAGGTAGAGGCTACTTTTCATCTGAATTCTGGCGAGAATCTGGTTTTCCCAGGGGACGCCCGAGTGCGGGTTTGTCTTAAGCCTTTGCAGGACTTCCTCCGGCGTTTTAGCCCCGGCGTGGGCCTCGTAGAAAGACTCGGGACCAACCCCGGCAAAGCAGGCTGAGGCGCTGATGATAATGCCCCCGTCGCGGGTGATGCGGGATGCCGTTTCAATCCCCTTTACCGTCTGGTAGAGGTCAAGATCAAGAGGAGTGCCGCTGTTGGTGGTAATGACGATGTCTGCCTTATAGGGCGCTCTGACCTCAGCCAGCTCCGCTTCCAGCGCACAGCCCAGCTCGTGAGCCTGGAAAGGGTCGCCGGCGACGACATGGGTAATCTCCCGCTTTTTGTTGAGGAGCACATTGACGATGAAATCGAGCCTTGCCATCTTCGCCATCTCCACCATGTCCTCGTGGATGGGGTTGCCCCGGAGCACGCCGGGGCGGGAGTTCGGGTGGTCAATCATCTTGAAGCCGTGGTTGTGATAGGCGGCTCTCGCGCTGAAGACACCGGGGGCGATGCTCTTTCTGCCCCCGGAGAAGCCGGCGAAGAGGTGGGGCTCGATGAAGCCTGTGCTCACGCGGAAATCGGCTTCTACCACCCGGCGGTTGATGTCAACCGGACTGCCGCGTGACGTGGTGCCGATGTTTACCGTGTCGTTCACGTCGTGGTTCAAAACGCGGTAGTTCCGGACAATATCTTTGCCTACTTTCTTAATCAGAGCCGGCTCGTCCATCGGGGGATGAAGCCCCAGGGCGACAATGATGGTGATGTTTTCCCGGGGCACTATTTTCTCTAGCTCGGCAAGTAGCGGGGGCAGGATGCGGTCATCGGGGCAGGGGCGGGTGTTATCGGTGACGATGACCACGACCTTATCGGTTTTCTTCACCCGCTCCCCAAGCGGCAGTGAGGCGATGGGACGGCTCAGGCTTGAGCGAATTGCCGCCGCCTCATCGGGAAGCCCCTTTTCATCACGGGTCGAAAGAGTGTAGCTCAGGTTCTTTTCCGGTATCTTGACCGTAAGGTAAGACTCGCCGTAGGGGAGCCTGATTTCAGTTTCTTTCATGGTAAGCCCACACCTGGGTTCAGGATATTATTGGGGTCAAAGAGCTTCTTGATGCCACGCATCAGCTCCCAGCCCTTTTCGGCGGGGTAGAGGTCTAGCTCCGGGATTCTGATGACGCCAACGCCGTGCTCACCGGTGATGACGCCTCCCAGCTTTATGGCTTCCCTGTAAATCTCTCGTTTTGCCTCTTTCAGTAAGCCCCTCTCCCAGAGCTCGTTAGAGAGGTGGGCGTGGAGGTTACCGTCGGCGGCGTGACCGTACATTACGATTCGGGTCTTAAAACGCCCGGCGACTTCATCCATCTTCCCCATCATCACCGAGATTGTCGCCGGAGGCACGGTAATGTCCAGTATATCTGCTGATTGGGCTTTCATGGCGGAGTAAATCTCGCTCCGTATCTTGAGGATATCAGCCTGCTCCTCTTTTCTCTCAGCGACGAGACTGTCTCGAGCACGGTTCTCCCCGCAGATGGCGTTCACCTGCTCTGCCTCAGAATAAACCTCGTCCTCACTGTTGCCGGTCAAAATCACGATGAGGAAAGCCTCCCCCTTATCCGCGGGCCACTTCATCCCCAGGTAGCCGGCAGAAGTCTCAATGACCTCGCGCTCAACATACTCCAGCGCCATGGGTATCACCCCGCTCTGGAGAATCCGGGGGACGCAGCTCACGGCGTCCTCACGGCTTTCGAAGGCGATGACCAGAGTCAGACTCGCCAGGGACTTGGGATAAAGGCGGAAAATCACCCTGGTGATGACGCCCAGAATTCCCCCGCTATTGATGAGGAGGTGCATCAGGTCGAGTCCCTGGTTGTTCTTGAGTAATTTCCCACCCAGACTTAAGATGTCACCCTGGGGGAGCACGACCTCCAGCCCTTTAACGTAGTTACGGATAACGCCGTGTTTCACCGCTCTTGAGCCGCCGGCGTTACAGGCGACCAGCCCGCCCAGTTGCGCGCCCTCGTCGCCGGGGTGGGGTGGGAAGGAAAAGCCGGCAGACTCCACCGCTTTTATCAAATCTCCCAGCGTCACCCCGGCTTCAGCTACGACCATGAGGTTGTCCCTATCAACCTCTAAGATGTGGTTCAGCCTTTCAATTGACAGGACAATGCCATCACGGGTGGGCACCGCCCCGCCGCAGAGCCCGGTGCCGCCGCCTCTAACGAACACTGGTGTCTTTTCGCGGTTCGCCAGTTTAATGACTCCGGCAATCTCCAGACTGTTCTGTGGCTTGACGACAATGACGTTAGCGGCGGGTCTGGGTCTCACTGCCAGAGCGGTCTCATCAGCGAGGTAGGAGGTAATCTGCTCCCGGTCGGTCAGGACAAAGTCATCGCCAACGAGCTTTTTCAGTGCCGCAGGGCTAATCAATGCTGTCTCCTTTTGAGCCGGCTCACCAGTTCGGGCACGACCTCGTAGAGGTCGCCGACAATCCCGTAGTCGGCAAACCTGAAGATTGGCGCTGAGGGGTCGGTGTTTATGGCGATGATTATATCCGAGTTCCTCATCCCAGCGAGGTGCTGGGGACTGCCCGAGATGCCGCAGGCAAGATATAATCTTGGTCTCACCGTGTTGCCGCTGAAGCCTACCTGGTGTTCCCGGCTAATCCAGCCCGAGTCAACCAGGGGACGGCTTGAGCCGACCGAACCGTTAAGGAGTCTGGCAAGCTCAGCGAGCAGACCAAAATCTTCGGCTTTCCTGAGACCTCTGCCTCCCGAGACGATTACCTCCGCCCCGGGAAGGTCGGTCTCGCCAGACTTTTCCTTGCTCAGAAGGGTAAAGAGTGGGGGAATGAGTTCAGGCTCTCTGCTAATAATTTCTCCTTTACGGGTGGTGTCCCGCTTCAGGGGAGACATGACCTTGTATCTTACCGTCGCCATCTGGGGACGTGTGGTTGTCCTGATGTGAGCCAGGATGTTGCCGGTGAAGGCAGGGCGAATCTGAATCAGGTTACCCGTGTCGTCCAACTCCAGAGCAGTGCAGTCGGCGGTGAGTCCGGTTTTCAGGCGGGCGGCGATGCGGGGCGCCAGCGAGCGACCCAGGTGGGTAGCCCCAAAGAGCACTATCTCCGGCTGGAGTTCCTGAATCAGTTTTGCGATATTATGCTTGTAGTTCAGCGGGTCAAAGTCCCTGAGCTGGGGGTGCTCGTAGAGAAAGACGCGGTCGGCGCCATAATAGATAAGCTCTCGCTCTCCCCCTAGAAGTTGGTCGCCTAAGATGACGCTAGAAAGTCCGATGCCAAGCCTGTCCGCCAGCTCTTTCCCCTTGCCCAGTAGCTCAAACGAGACGGGGTGAATTCCGCCATCTCTCGGCTCGGCAAAGACCAGGACGGCTTTCCGGCCACTCATTTGAGACACTCACCCAGCACGCTGGCAATTTCTTCCAGAGCCTCATCTTCTATCTTACGGTGGATTTTGCCCTTTCTACCTTCCTCGGCAGGCGCGGTGATCTTATAGACTGTGGTCGGGGAGCCCGCCGTGCCGAACCGGTTTCTATCTGCGGTGTTGGCGAGCTCCCTGGCGTCCCAGACCTCGACCGCCGCTTTTCTGGCGGCTAGCTTATCACGCAGGGTAGGCAGTCTCGGATTATTGACATCCTTGGTCACGCTGATGAGGATGGGATATGCGCCCGAAATCAGATAGCGTTCATTCTCAAATTCGCTGGTGAGAGTTAAGCCACTGTGGGTCGCGGTCAGCTTTGAGACATAGGCGGCATACGGTAAGTCAAGGTGCTCGGCGAGCTCGGCACCGACCTGTCCGGTGTCGCCGTCAACCGTTTTCTCACCACAGATGATAAGGTCAAAGTCGCCGAGCTTCTTTATGGCGCCGGCAAGGGTATAAGAGGTAGCCAGTGTATCGGCACCGGCGAACTCTTTGTCCGATAGTAGAATTGCCCGGTCAGCGCCCCGGGCTATGGCGTCCTTTAAGGCGGTTTCCGCCGTCTGGGGACCCATGCTGATGACGCTGACCACCCCGCCCAGCTTTTCTTTCAGCTGGACTGCCGCCTCAAGAGCGTTAAGGTCGAAGGGATTAATCTCGGAGCCGGCGGAAGCCCGGTCGATGACACCCTTTTCGGTGTCAAAGCGCACCCGGCTCATGTCGGGCACCTGTTTTATGGGGACGATAATCCTGAGCATCAGGTCAGCCTTTCCGGCTTCTTCTGACCTTGGTGACCTCAGCCAGGATGGAGAGGGCAATCTCCTCGGGGGTCTCGGCGCCAATGTCAAGCCCGATGGGGGCGTGAACCCTGTCCAGTGCCTCCTGGGTAACACCCTTTTGGGTAAGGTGTTCCCTGATTTCCTTGACCTTCTTCCGGCTGCCAATCATGCCGACATAACCGGCTCTCTGGGTCAGGGCAAAATTGAGGCAATCCTCATCAAGCTCGTGGGCTGAGGTATAGATGATGATGTAGTCTTTCTCATCAATACTGAGTTTGGGGAAGACGTTACCGAACTCCTCTACCATGAGTGAGTCGGCATCGGGGAAACGCTCCCGGTTGTTAAACTCAGCTCTAGGGTCAATCACCACCACCCGAAAGCCGAGCATCTTGCCCATGGCGGCGGTCGTCCGTGAGATGTGCCCGGCACCGAAGAGATAGAGAGTGTCCTGAGCCAGTATTGGTTCAAAAAAGACATCAAGCCTGCCCCCGCAAATTGCGGCGGCTTCCAGTTCGTTGCCGGCGAGGTCAAAATGGAGGAGCTGGGGCTTCCCCGACCTCATTACCTCCAGGGCTTTCTGGGTGATGGCGTATTCCACACTACCGCCACCCACCGTGCCTACAGAAGCGCCATCAGCTTTTACCAGCATCTTCGCCCCGGCCTTTCTGGGCACCGAACCCTCGGTGGCAACAATAGTTACTAGCACCCCCGGCTCGTTTTTCGCCGCGAGGTTGGCAATCTCCTTATAAATCTCGGTCATGTCTTTCACCCCCCGGTGTATACCGGCACTAGGACAATGCGGTCGCCTTCACGCAGTTTCATCTTGCCCGCCTCCGAGCTGAGCAGAAGAAAGTCGTTCAGGACGACATTGACATCGTCGCTGACTTCCCCGGTCGCCGGGTCAAAGAAAAGCTGACTGAAGTAGTGAAAGTCTGTCGCCAAATCGCTCAGAAAATCACTGATGGTGGTGCCGCCACCAATCTCCCGGTCAAGCACGAGCCAGCCCGAGCGCAGATTGACGTCTGTCTTCTTTATGAGGGACGGGCTTACCTTTAATTGAATCTTAGCCATCTCTAGAGAGCCGGTTCCAGGATGAGAATCTGGTTCTGGGGAAGTCTTCCCGCCTGGAACTCGACCTCGCTCTTTCCGGCGCGCACTGCATAGGGCTTGAGCTTGATGAGGTCGTCTTCGCCGTGCTGGGGGAAGGTGCACTTCTGGTTGCGGAAGTGCATCGGTATCGTCACGGCTGGCTTGAGCTTATCGCGTAGCTCCAGCGCCTCACCAAGCTCCAGCGTCGCCTCGGGTCCCCCGGTCGGGATAAGCAGGATGTCAACTTTACCCAAGGCACGTATAGTGGCATCGTTTAAGGGGTGTCCCAGGTCGCCGCAGTGGCAGAGCCGGATGCCATCAATGGTAAAAGAAAAGATGGTGTTTTCGCCCCTCTCCTTGCCCGAGGTCTTATCGTGGTAGCTGGGGGTGCCGGTGATTTCAATGCCCTTAGCCTGATGCTTGCCCGCCCCTTGAACTGTCTGAAAGTTGCCCTTCAGGGTCTTGGTGTAGTTATGGTCGCCGTGCTGGTGGCTTAAGGTGGCGATGTCGCAGGTCTCGGTCACCGGGGCGTAGCTGATGATGCCGTAAAAGTTTGGTTCATAGGGGTCGGTAATGAGCTTGAGTCCGCTGTCCGAGGTGATGAGAAAGCAGGCGTGTCCCAACCATTTAATCTTCATCCTTATCTCCTGAGAGGGTTTGACTCTAGCTAGTGCTTTAATTATAAGTAAAACCATGAGTAAGGCACAAGTCAGGGGACAGAGCTATTGGATTTGCGGGAAGCTTTTCTCCGTTTAAAAAGGGGATGAAAGGGATTCACGTCTCTGTCATTGCGAGGAACCCTCACGCTTCGCTCAGGGTAAACTCCGTGACGTGGCATTCTCCTGAACTTGGCGGAACTAGGGCTGAGTGACATAAACCGATGGCGTGGACTACTGGCGGAGCTTACCTCGCTTCCTTGCGGTACTCAAGATAGGAGTAGACGAGAGTGAAAAGAGTAACCCCTATCACCGAGATGAAGAAAATATAGAAAAAGGCAGAGGCGGGCAGTATCAGTCCCGAGAGTGAGATTACCCCGATGAGCTTAAAGAGCTTCCCGCCGAGGGCATGGGTCTTGTCCCAGACCCGGTCACTGCTCAGCGTCCAGGGCGTCCTGATGCCGATAAACCAGTTCCTCTTTGATTTCTCGATGAGCACTCCGGCGTAGTAAAAGAGTATGGCGAAGGCAGGAGAGAGGAGCTGAATCATGTCGAATCTTTTACCCAGGTTCCAGAAGAGGGTCAGCAGGTAGATGTAAAACATAAACAGGATAATGAGCGTGACGAAGAGGTGGTAGTAGCCTCTGAACTCTTCTATGTTTGCCCGGAGCGGGTCTATTTTAGGTAGGAAGACGAAAAGAAGAGCCATGCCAATCGACATGATTGGCATCAAAAATAGCCCCCAGAACTTTGACATGTAGCCGTCTACCTCTCCCCTGGCGTTCCAGTGGGAAGCCATCGGCTCCGGCATTCTGGGGTAGAGATAGATGGCGAGCACCAGCGAAATCAAAATGATGGCGATGATTACAGCTAAGCTTTTACCTCTCATCACTACGTCCTTCCTGCGGTTAAAGGGTTGTTTGAGTTGTATTGTATCATTTCCCACAGGTGATTGGGTAGCGAGTAACCGTTTCGAGAACTCTGAGACTCTGAACTGTCATTGCGAGGCGCGAGAGCGACGTGGCAATCTCCTGAAATTGGATAAGGCTTCTCATAATTCCATGGAGAAAGCAACACGCATTGAAGTTGGTCAGATGCTGTTCTAAAATAGCTCAGTCGTCAGAAACTCAATAGAGACATCGTGAACATCAGAGCCTTCTGGGAATCAAGGGTCGCCGAGCATCCTGACAAGACTTTCATCTACTATAAGGATGAGAAGGTGAGCTATCTTGATTTTGAACGCCGGGTAAATCGGGTAGCTAATGTCTTCCTCAGACTGGGAGTGAAGAAGGGTGACAGAGTCTCCCTCATGCTATCCAACTCACCGGAGTTCCTCTACTCATGGTTTGCCCTGGCTAAGATTGGCGCGGTGATGGTGCCGGTCAATAACCGCTTTAAGGTAAACGAAGCCCGATACATTGTGAGCCACTCCGAGTCTACAGGACTGGTGGTGCACTCTGACTATCTTGAGATAGCCACGGCGCTCAAGGAGAGTTGTCCCTCGCTCAAGTGGCTGGTCTGTGTTGATGGGAAGAAGATGCCTACGGGCGTTATGGCTTTTGATGAGCTGGTAAGAGATATGCCCGATAACTTGAAAGGCTTCGAGTTGGATGACGATGACCTTGCCGCTGTCATCTACACTTCGGGCACCACCGGCTTTCCCAAGGGGGCGATGCACGTCCAGAGGAGCTTCGTTCTGGCCGGGGAAGCCTTCACCCTGGCGGCCGACCTCCGCCCCGAAGACAGGCTCATGGTCGTTCTGCCGCTTTACCACGTGAACGCCCAGTTCTACAGCGTCATGGGAGCGGTTGTCGTCGGGGCGAGCATCGTGCTCATCCGGGACTTCAGCGTCAGCCGTTTCTGGGAGCAGGCGGTTGGCTACGGGGTGACCCAGTTCAACTTCATCGGTGCAGTGGGTAGAATGCTCATGGCACGGCCCGAGTCTGAGTTCCGTCCCGAACACAAAATCAGGGTCGCCAACGGGGCGGGTATCAGCCCCCAGGACTACGAGGTTTTGACGAAACGCTTTAAGATTCGGCATGTCATTGACGGCTACGGGCTGACCGAGTGCCCCCGTGTCTCCCAGAACCCCATCGGGGGACTCATCAAGATGAATAGCATAGGGCTTCCGGCAAAGCATCCCGACCCGAAGTTGAAGTTTGCCGAGATGAAAATCGTTGACGATAACGGGAAAGAAGTCGCCACCGGGACCATCGGGGAGCTTATCGTGAGAAGCCCGGTGCTGATGAAGGGCTACTTCAGAGACATGGAGAAAACGGAAGAAGCGATTAAAGACGGCTGGTTTTACACCGGTGACTACGCCTATAAAGATGAGGAGGGCTACTTTTATTTCGTTGACCGCAAGAAGGACATCATCCGGAGAAGAGGGGAAAACATCTCTGCCCGCGAAGTTGAGCTGGCAATTAGCGAAAACCCGAAGGTGGTTGAGTCGGCGGTAATTCCCGTGCCTTCAGCGCTGGGGGAGGACGAGGTCATGGCTTTTCTGGTGCTGAGGCAGGGTGAGGTGATGAGTTCGGAAGAGGTCGTTTTGTGGTGCAAGGACAGGCTGGCTAATTTCAAGGTACCGAGGTATATCCAGTTCCGCCCGGAACTACCCAAAACAGCAACCCAGCGCACGCAGAAGAACCTGCTCCGTGAGGAGAAAGGCCTGATTCAAAAGGCTTACGATATGGAGGCTTTTAAGAAGAGCCTGGGGATTTAGACGAAAATATCCTGCTGCGTCATTGCGAGCGTAGCGAAGCAATCCGCTCCTTACATCGTGCCGGAAAGACGGATTGCTTCGGGCTTAGCCCTCGCAATGACCGGAATCTCTTTTGCCAAAGGAGAGAGCTTGTTTTCGGCACCTGTTTTTAATTTAGTCTCTGCCCCACCATATCTCCATACCGGGTCTGTCCTGTGGGCGCACCTTGAAGCCCCACTTTTCATAAAACCCGGCTTTGTCTTTCGCCGACATGAGCCCGATGAAGACATGCCTCCGGGCGTGGGCGCTCACGTAATCCATAATAGCATCCATGATAAGCCTGCCCAAGCCCTTGCCCTGTAGCTCAGGGGTAACACGTCCTGTATATAGAAATACATCCCACCGTCGCCGATGACCCGCCCCATCCCGACGGCTTCGCCCTTGCGTTCCACGACCACGGAGAAGAGAGTCTTCTCAAGGCTTATCCGGGTGCCCTCGTCGTCAACATTGTGCCAGCCGACCGCTTCACGGAGTTTCTTCAGTTCCTGAGCAGTTGGCAGGCGGTTGACCAGGGCGAACTCACCCATTGTCTAGGCTCTTTCCAGGATGCCGGCTACCCCCATGCCGCCCCCGCCGCACATTGCCAGAAGCCCATATCTCACCTGGCGCCTTGCCATCTCATAGAGGAGCGTGGTCAGTATCCTGGCGCCGGTAGCGCCCAGAGGGTGACCCAGAGCGATGCACGAGCCGTTCACGTTTATCCGGTCATAGTTCCTGCGGCTGAGACCTAAATCCTTGAGGTTAGCCAGCACCTGGGCGGCGAAGGCTTCGTGGATTTCAATCAGGTCAATGTGTCTGAGTTCAAGCCCCGCTTTTTTAAGCACCTCATTAACCGCCACGGGCAGCGCTGTCCAGGTCTGTCTTGGGTCGACTCCGCTCATGGCGAAGGCGCGGAGGTAAGCCATCGGCTTGGTACCCAGTTCCTTCGCTTTATCTTCGGACATGACCACTGCGGCAGCGGCGCCGTCACCCTGCCCGGCGGAGTTGCCCGCGGTGCAGACTCCGCCCAGCACCGGCTTTAGCCTGGCAAGGGCTTTCAGACTGGTGTCTGGGCGCGGATGCTCGTCCTGGGTGAACAGGAATGGTTTATCTTCAGCCCGGGTAACCGGCACCGGGACAATCTCATCCTTAAATCTCCTTGATTTGATGGCGTCACAGGCTCTCTCGTGGCTCAGGAGCGCCCACCGGTCAACTGCCTCACGGCTCAGGTTGTATTCCGTGGCTGCCGTCTCTGCCCAGGTCATCATGGTGGGAATGACGCCAAAGCGCGCCTCGGGCTGGGACATCGCCCTAGCACGCAGGATGCGGTCATAAAGGGGTATGCCGCTTGTACTCAGGCTGCCCTGTCCCCGGGGCATGTCGCCCTGCCCGCCCAGGCCCCACCTTACCTCTCCCTTGACATAGAACTCCGCGGTGCTCATGCTCTCTACGCCGCCGGCGACGATGACTCTGGCGCTCTCGCTCTTTATCATGGCTGCCCCGAGGCAGACGGCGTCGAACCCGCTGGGACAGCGCCGGTCAATGGTTAAAGCCGGTATACTAACCGGCCAGCCCGCCTTGAGCAGGGACTGGCGGGCGATATTGACATACTCACCGCTCTGGTAGTTCTGTCCCAGTATGACCATGTCAGCCATCTCGGGGCTGAGGTTCGCCCTCTTTATCGCCTCTTTGATGACGAGGCTGGCCAGGTCATAGGCGGGGATATCCCTCAGAGAACCGCCGAAGTTGCCGATGGGAGTCCTGGCGGCGCTGACGATTACAGCGTTCTTCATCTTGTGATAATGATAGCACAAAGTTACGGGCGGTCAGGATTACCCTGGTGACGTTACAGGCGAACGCCACTTGATAGTAGACGTTTTCTTGTGCTACTCTTTTTGTCGCCTTTACGGAAAGGCTGTGGTTTCGGAGGATAGCAAGGTGCCTCAGGATTTGGATATTTACGAACTTAGTAACGGTAAGCCGGTTACCTCATTGGCACCTTTTACCTTACCGACAGATGAGTATCGTGCCGCTTTTGAGAAAGATGAGGTTTTCCTCAAATACTACACGGTTAGAGGCGATGGCTTCGAAGTACGCACCCTCACCCGCAGGGAGTTTTGGGCTCTTACTATGAAAGCCGCATCTTACCTGGGTCATATCGGTCTTGAGAAGGGCAACCGCTTTATCATGGGCTTCACCGCTAATAATCTCTATGACCTGGTTTTTAGGCTGGGTGCGTCTCTTACCGGCTGTGTTCCGGTGACCATCAACTGGGAAGCAGATGACAACGAGCGTGTTGCTTACAAGACAAAACTCACCAATGCCCGGCTCTTTCTTTATGATGAAGGCTTCGCCTCGAAGCTTGCTGAACTCAAATCAGCATGTCCCGGGGTAGTTTTCTTTGAAGCCAGGCAGATTGAGCATCTTGCTTCACTACACAGTCAGGTTCTTCCTGAAGTCAGTTTTGATGATGAAAAGCTTATCGTTTTTACCTCGGGGACGACGGGTAGACCCAAGGGGGTGAGCCTACTCCACCGGAGCTACCTCGCCAACCGCCTCACCTTTGAATCCTTCCTGGGTGTTGCCGGGGGTGATAAGATTGACCTCCTTCTGGTAAATCCCATGCACCACACTAACTCCACCGCCCTGACCGACTGGGGGCTCCGGCGTCCCGGCACGGTAATCCATCTCATCCAGCGCTACGGCGGGGCTTACTGGAAGATACTGGGTGAGATAGCCAGAGAGAAGCGCGACCGTCTAATCACCTCGCTGGTCGCCCGCCACATTGATTTTCTGGAGAATCTGGCAGCGGAGTCCAAGCTGCCTCTTCCCGAATCCGAGATTAAATCAGCCCTCAAGGAGACGGAGATTCTCATTGGCTCCGCCCCGGTGGGACCGACCACGGTGAGTCGCATCCTCCGGTTTGCTGCCCATATGCCTTACGTTCGCTTCGGCTCCACCGAGACCTGTCTCCAGGTCATGGGAACACCCCTCAGCCTGTCACAGGACGGGACGCTTAAAGCCTTTCAGGCAGGCTGGAGTCATGAATATGATGGTGGGGAGACTTCTGGCTATTACATCGGGCGTCCCCACTTTCCCTTCACCCGGGTTAAAGTGGTCAAATCAACCGACCCTGAGAGCAAAGACTACTTCCGCGAGTGTGCCAATGGTGAGCCGGGCTACCTGGTCACCCAGGGGGCTAACATCATGTCAGGCTACGTCGGCAACGACGCGGCGACCAAAGCCGCTTTCAGGGAAGGCTGGTATATCGGGCTCAGGGACATCGGCTTTACTCTGAAGAATGAGAGTGATGGTGAGTCGGACTTCTACTGGATGTCCCGCGACTCGGAACTCCTCGTCCGGGGCGGGGCAAAGTACGCCTACGAGCAGATTGCCGAGGAGCTTAGCCGGGTTATCACCAGGGACTTCGGCTTGAAACCCGATGATTTCAAGCTGGCGGTAGTCGGTCTCCGGCTTGAGAGCGAGCACGAGGACACCTGCTGTGTCACCATCGAGCTTGGTGAGACGGCGAAGGGGGCAAGACCCCTTCTTGAAAAAGGCTTCATTGAGGTCGCCTGTAAAAAAGTCTCCAAGGGCGCCCGTCCCCACCATCTCCGCTTCGCTCCCATCCCGGTGAGCTTTAAGGGAGCAATCCTTTACTCCGATTTACAGAAAGAGTTCCAGGAATTACTCAAGCCGGATGACTAGGGACTATTTATGACCAAGCCATTGGCAGGCATCGGGGTGGTTGACCTGAGCCGGATTCTGTCCGGTCCCTACTGCACCATGATGCTGGGAGACATGGGGGCTGAGGTTATCAAGATTGAACTGCCGGATAAGGGTGATGACACCCGGAGCTGGGGACCGCCCTTCGTGAACGGCGAAAGCGCCTATTTCCTGAGCATCAACCGTAACAAGAAGAGCCTGACCCTTGACCTCAGTAGCCAGGAGGGCAAGGCGATACTGCGGGAGCTTATCTGTAAAAAGGACATCGTCGTTGAGAACTTCCGTCACGGGGTCATGGAGAGAATCGGCTTTGGCTATGAGGAGATTCAGAAGCTCAATCCCGGGATAGTCCTTTGCTCCATTAACGGCTTCGGACAGACCGGTCCCTACGCCGACCGCCCCGGCTACGACGTCATGATTCAGGCGGAGGGGGGCGTCATGAGCCTGACCGGTGAGCCGGGCGGACTGCCGATGAAGGTCGGCGTTTCCCAGGCGGACATAACCGCCGGACTCCTCGCCGTAAACGGTATTCTCCTCGCCCTCCGGGTAAAAGAAAAGACGGGCAAAGGTCAGCATGTTGACATCAGCATGCTTGATGGGCAGGTGGGACTCCTCACCTATCAGGCGGGGATATACTTCACCACCGGCAAGAACCCGCCCCGGCTGGGTAGCCGTCATCCCACCATCGCTCCCTATGAGCCGGTGAAGACCGGGGACGATTACATCATCCTTGCCGTGGGTAACGACTCTCTATGGCAAAAGTTCTGTAAGCTCACGGGGCGGGGGGAGCTTGCCCAAGACCCCAGATTTGCCACAAACGCCAAGAGGGTAGAGAACCATGACGAGCTTATGCCCATTGTTGAAACCATTTTGAGAGCACGGGGCAAGTGGGAGTGGCTTAAGCTATTAAATGACGCCGGTGTCCCCGCCGGTGACATCAAATCGGTGAGTGAAGTCCTGACCGACCCGCACGTGCTGGCGCGGGAGATGGTGGTGGAGATGGAGCACCCGAAGGTGGGTAAGATGAAGGTAACGGGCATACCCATCAAGCTCTCGGCGACACCGGGGGCAATTGAGACACCCCCGCCCACGCTGGGTCAGCACACCGATGAGATTTTGATGAAAGAGCTTGGCTACTCCAGAGAGAAGATTGCGGAGCTAAGGCAGAAGAAGGTAGTGTAGAACTGCTATCCTCTTCTCATACCCTTCGACTGGATCAGGGTGAGCGGATGGTGGATTCTAAAAGCCGTTCGTGGTGAGCCTGTCGAACCACAGCGGCGGTGTAGAAGATGGGTTTTTTTGTTTATATTCTCGAATGTGCTGATGGAAGTTATTACACTGGGCATACAGAAAATTTAGAAAAGCGTCTGGCTGAACATGAGCAGAACACCTTTAGATGCTACACGTCCAAGCGGCTTCCCGTGAAATTAGTATTTTGCAGTGAGTTTTCAACTCGAGATGAAGCATTCGTCAGGGAACGACAAATAAAAGGCTGGTCACGCCGAAAGAAACAGGCTTTGATTAAAGAAGATTGGACCGAGCTGGCTAAAGCGTCCAGAAGAGAAAGACCTCACCCTTCGACAGGCTCAGGGTGAGCGAACATGATGAGCCGACTGCTTTTATATCGATTGATGAATAGACCAGTGCTGTTCTTTTAATTGCTTCACCCCGTATTCATACCCCGCCATCAGCGCTTTCAGGTTTAACTCTTCTGTCCCCCTGGGCACGGAGTTAAGCACGGCTTTCTTCAGGGCTTCAAGGGAGACGATTTTGGTCACTGCGGCGAGGAAGCCCAGCATGATGATATTGGCGACCGCGGTCCTGCCCAGCTCCTGAGCCATCGCCGTCGCCGGTATGGAAAAGACATTCTTCTTACCTTCAACATCGGCTTTGACCATACTGCTGTCAATCAGCAAAATGCCGTCTTCTTTGAGCGATGGCGCACAGCGGGTATAGGCTTCCTGGGACATGACGGCGAGCACGGTGGGTCTTTCCACATAGGGAAATGACACGTCTCCCTCCGAGATGACAACCTGGGCGCGGCAGGCGCCGCCCCTCGCCTCAGGCCCGTAGTCCTGGGTAAAGGTGGCGTATTTCTGGTCGAAGATGGCGGCGGCTTCGCCAACGATACTGCCGGCAAGGACGATGCCCTGCCCGCCGAACCCGCCCAGAACAACTTCTTCACGGCTCATGTTTTCCCCTTTCCATAGGTCATTGCGAGCGTAGCGAGCGAGTCCGTCTCTTCACTGCAATACAGGGAGCGGATTGCCACGGGCTAAAGCCCTCGCAATGACGATAAACCTATTTCTCAGCTCTCTTGAGGCTCTCTTCCTGAAGCTCAGAGTAGGTGGGGCGCTCCCGGTCAATAAATTTGCCCAGTATAATCTTCCCGTCAAGGCTGATTCCGGCGTCTTTCGGGTCAGCCCCGTCCTGAATGACGCCGTTCTGTCTATAATATCTCATCTGCTCAAGAGCGGTGGGCTGGCGGTTCATTCTCCCGTACAGGGTGGGGCAGGGACTGATAACCTCAACCAAACTGAAGCCTTTTTTTAGCAGGGCTTCTTTAATTCCCTGTTTGAGGTGCAGGACATGGGCGACCGTCCAGCGCGCCACATAGCTCGCACCACAGCTCGCCGCAAGGTAGGGCAGGTTGAACGGCTCTTCGGCGTTGCCGAGGGGTGAGGTCTGTGTCCTTGCTCCGAGAGGTGTGGTCGGTCCCTTCTGACCGCCGGTCATGCCGTAGTTGAAGTTATTGACGCAGATTACAGTGAGGTCAATATTTCTGCGGGCGGCGTGGATGAGGTGATTCCCGCCAATAGCCACCAGGTCACCGTCACCGGAGAAGACTACCACCTTGAGCGCGGGGTTGGCGAGCTTGAGCCCGGTGGCGAAGGGTATTGCCCTCCCGTGGGTGGTGTGGAAGGAGTCCAGTTTCATGTAGCCGGCGGCGCGTCCCGAACAGCCAATGCCGGAGACAATAGTCACTTGGTTCGGGTCAAGCCCGCTCTCGGCGAGGGCATTCAAAAATACGTTTAGGGCGGTGCCAATGCCGCAACCTGGGCACCAGATGTGGGGCAACCTCTCTGAGCGGAGATAGGACTCGACTTGAGCGACCTGACTCATCCGCCTACCTCTTTGAGGGCGTCTAAAATTACCTCCGGAGAGTGTACTCCGCCGCCGAGGTGAGGCACCGGTATGACTCTGGCTCTGCCGTGGGCGCACCTTTCTACCTCAAGGGCAATCTGCCCACAGTTAATTTCGGGGACGATGAAGGCTTTAACTCTCTCCGCCAGCTTCTCGATTGTTTCTTCGGGGAAGGGCCAGACGGTGATGAGCCTTAACATGCCTGCCTTAATGCCAGTCCCGCGGGCTTTATTCAGGGCAAAGCGGGCGATTCGGGCGGAGATGCCGTAGGCGACGACCACGACCGCGGCATCGTTAAGACCATCGCTCTCAAGCATGATGATGTCCTTTCTGTTCTTCTCTACCTTGTCAATGAGCCTTCTTACCAGCCTGTTCTGTGCTTCGGCGCTGTCCGCCGGGTAGCCCCGCTCGTCGTGGGTAAGCCCGGTGATATGGAATCGGTAGCCCTCGCCGGCGTTAGCCATCGCTGGCACCAGGTCGCTATCCGGCTGGAAGGGGAGGTACTTCTCCGGGGGAACTCGCGGCTTTCTCCTCGGGAACAGGCTGATACTTTCGGGTGGTGGTATCACCACCTTCTCGCTCATGTGTCCGACGGCGGCATCAGCCATGATGAGCACCGGGATGCGGTATTTTTCGGATAAATTAAAGGCTTTCACGGTGAGGTCAAACATCTCCTGCGGGGAAGAGGGGGAGATGGCGATTATGCCGTAACAGCCGTGGGAGCCCCACCTCGCCTGCATCATGTCCCCCTGGGCGGGAAGGGTAGGCAGTCCCGTGGATGGTCCCGCCCGCTGGATGTCGGCGAGAACGCAGGGCGTCTCCAGCATAATGCCCAGCCCGAGATTTTCCATCATCAGGCTGAAGCCGGGTCCCGAGGTTGCGGTCATGGCTTTCACCCCGCCCCAGGCAGCCCCCAGGACGGCGGCAATTGACGCCAGTTCGTCCTCCATCTGGATGTAGGTGCCTGCTACCTCGGGCATCCTCTCCGCCATTCTCTCGGCAATCTCGGTCGCCGGGGTGATGGGATAGCCGGCAAAAAAGCGGCAGCCGGCGGAGAGCGCCCCTTCGGCAAGGGCGACATCGCCGTTCAGGAAGAGTTCCCCTTTAAGCAGTTTTGCTTCTCTCATCGTCGGCATCTACTTTGATGGCAAAGTCGGGACAGATGAGCTCGCAGAGCCTGCAGTTGGCACAATCAGCTTCGTCCACCGGGCAAGCACATAGGTAGCCCTTGCTGCTGAACACCTTTGAGATGGCGAGCGCCTTTTTAGGGCAGAACTCGACACAGAAGCCGCAGCCCTTGCACCGCTCCTGGATTATGGTGATTTTACACCTGGGTTTTTCAGACATTGTCTCTCCGAAAAATACGGGCAAAATCCTATCATAGCTGGTATTTCAGGTCAATTCGGGATGAGCTTGACCAGCATCTCTCCGGCGACTCGGGCGGCGATAGCGCAGACTTTGGGACAGCCCTTATCGCTATGCCCGCCGGCGTCAAGGAAAGCCTGGAACTCCTCGGGCTTGGTCAGGTCAAAGACCCTGCCGTAGAGCCTTTTGTGGAGATGACGGCAGGTGGTGCCCCGTAGAGCCTCTTTGAAGGCGAACTCTTTCTTTATCTCTTTTCTGAAACACTGGTAAATCTCCGCGGCGGGGGTCATCGCTTTACGGTAGGTATCGGTGTCCTGTATTTCCTCTCTGCCGATGACGAGCCCCAGCGCGGCGAGGGCACCGATGATTGCCCCGCAGGTCTCACCCTGCCGGGCGATGCCGCCGGCAAGAGGGCTGAAGGCTTTGAACGATTCTTTATTTCCGATTTTGAACTCTTCCTGGAGCGCCGCCAGGACAGATTGCGCTCAGCCGGAGTAGTTCTTTTCGTAGGCGAGGGCTTTCTTAGCAGCTTGTTTTATCTGTTTGTCTTTAATAGGCATGAATAAGACCCCCGATTGCTTTGAATAACAGGGGCAATAGTAGCACGAGACAGGGTGGTGGTCAAATGAGGGACGAGAATAATGTCGTTCTAATCAAATAGTGAATTGTCATTGCGAGCGCAGCGTGGCAATCCGTAACCATTCCGTCATTGTCGGGTCAAGCCCGGCAATCCAGAGCTCCCTCTCCCTCCTTCTGGATTCCTACCTGCCTTCGTGGATGCAGTATAATGTCCACTCTTTAGTAGCCACTATATTTCAGCTCGTTACAGAGTTATAATCAGTCTACCAGTAGGAGGAAGTGTATGCCTAGAATTAATTTCCAAGATGAGAATCGTCGATTAGCTATGTTGATTGACGGGGATAATATCCAGTCATCGTTGATTAAAGAAATTCTTGCTGAAGCGAGCCGATATGGGCTAATAAGAATTAAACGCATTTATGGAGACTGGACTGCAGATAATATGAAGCCATGGAAGGAAGTATTACAGACTTATGCCATTCAACCAATACAACAATTCCGCAACACAGTCGGAAAGAATGCTACTGATAGTTCTTTAATTATTGATGCGATGGACATTGTTTATGAAGAAGTAGTCGATGGGTTTTGCCTTGTTTCAAGCGATAGCGATTTCACCAGGCTAGCTACTCGTATAAGAGAGAAAGGCTTATTTGTAATGGGAGTCGGTCACGAAATTACGCCCAAGGCATTTGTGAACGCATGTGATGTATTTACCTATACAGAGAATCTTGTGCCCGGAGATAAAGCAAGACAGCCTGAGAAGAGCATAAAATCTAGTATCAAGAAGGATGTCACAAGTCCAGACCCCATTCCTTTGATAAAAAGGGCTTTGGATATTTCTGCACAGGATGATGGATGGGCTTTACTAGCTACGGTAGGTGCTAAGCTACGTCAATTAGACCCTGGTTTTGACCCGAGAACGTATGGACACAAACAACTGGCTCAGTTAATTAAGTCATTCCCAGCCGAATTCGAGACGAAGGAGAAAAGCAGTAAAGCTGGGGCGTCTGTCGTTTCTATAAGGTCGAAATAAATTACTTCTTACCGTTAGCCGATGCTATTTCAGCAACCTCCAAAGCGTTATAATCTCATTATGCCTTTGCCCGATGAAACCAGATTCTTCGAGAAATTTTTTTCTGCCCTGAACGCCGATAAAGATGTCATGCAGGCATACCTCAGGCGCTTCGATGCCTATTACGATGAAAATCACCCTGAGTATTCCCGTGACCGCATCTTCACCGGGCTGAACTGCTACGGCGGTTATAAGGCGCGGGTGAGGCTGGTTGAGTCTGTCCCGATTGTCCGGAATGAACTGGTGCTTGACGTCGGTCCCGAGATGGGGATGGAGTGCCTGCTTCTGGCTGAGGTCTATGATAGGGTGCTTGTCACCGAGCCGGACATAAGGACTTTCCGGACGCTAATGGGACTGGCGGAGCATTATCTTACCCAGGACGGCAGGAAGGCTTCTGAGGTTCTGGACATAAGGCATGCCGGTATTGTCCCGCCGGACGCAGACTGTCTCAGCGTAACTGCCGACGGCAAAGATACCGGTTTCTATGCCTTTGACGCCAGAGGGGCAGAGGACATAGGTAAGATTTTTGGTCGGGAGTTCGCCGACAGGGTCTACTGCTTTCATCTGGCGCTGGTCATGCCAGCGAAGCCAAGACTGCCGACTCTGCTCGGTGCGCTTGCTTCCTACTGTAAACCGGGGGGTAGGCTCACCTGGGCGGACTCGGTCTCTGAGCTTACCCTGGTGGTTTCAGATGGCCGTGATGCGCCAACCTGGGACTCGCTCGAAGCGATTAAATCTCAGGTCAAGTGGCTTCTTCCCGGATTCAGGACTAGCTTCAGATTGAATAGAAGGCACCAGCTTATCACTATTGCGCGTAAGCAGATTTTATCTTAAAGGGTATCCCGGCGACCATGAGATAGACGGTGTCGCAATCGCGGGCGAGCGTCTGGTTTGCCTTGCCGAGGAGGTCGCGGTAGAGTCTTCCCACTTTGTTTACCGGCACCAGACCTTCGCCGACCTCGTTGGTGACGATGACAAAGTTTGTCTCATGGTGTCTCATGCAGGTAATCAGATGTTCAACCTCGTCTTCACATTCCTTTTCGATGAGTGCTTCGGGGAGCGGCTCCGTGTGCTCGCTCAGGATATTACTGATAAGCAAAGTGATACAGTCTATCACGACCACCCTGAAAGTACTGGCGATTCGGTCAACTTCACTTCCCAGGTGACGGGTTAGCTCTAAAGTCTTCCAGGTTTGAGGGCGCTTTTTCTTATGTATCTTAATTCTTTTCGCCATCTCGGCGTCAAGTGGCTCAGCCGTGGCGACAAAAAGCACCGGCCCGCCGAGCTTTGCCGCAAGCTCTTGGGCGAAGTGGCTCTTACCGCTCCGGGCGCCCCCGGTGATTAGAATCCTGGGCATTATTTCCTCTTTACATAAAGTTGAACCAGCCCTGTCCGACCAGCCGGAACAGAACAAGGGTAGAGATAACGGTGGTTACCTCGGCGATTTCGTTTATCGCCCCGTAGCTGTCGCCGGTCAGCCCGCCGAGTCTTCGCTTAAGGTAGTAGGCGAAGATAGCGGTAATCATGGCGGCGGCTCCCATGAGCAAAAGCCCGGCAAAGCCGGCGGTGAGGAAGACGGTGGTTAAGGATATGACTGTCGCCAACAAGAACTTTGTTCCCGTGACTCCTTCCTTAAAGGTTTTACCTAGACCTTCGGCGCGGGCGTAGGGATAGGTGAAGATGGCGTAGACCATTAGCCAGCGACTGACTAGCGGGAAGACTAATAAAGTTTGATTTAGTACAGCTTCTGGCAGGCTGTTCAGCGAGAGGTACTTAATCAGGATAAGCAGGGTGATGCCAGCCACCCCGAAAGCGCCGACATGGCTGTCCTTCATGATAGCCAGTCTCGCCTCGGGAGTCTTGTGTCCTGCCATGCCGTCACAGGTATCGGCGAAACCATCCAGGTGCAAGCCCCCCGTAATGAGGGTCAGGCTCAAAATTAGCAGGGCACTGACGACAGACCTCGGCAGAATAAGGCGGAGAAGCCAGTTAAGTCCGCTGAGAAGGGCGCCGATGAAAATACCTACAACAGGGAAGAAGGGGAGCGCCCTGCCCAGAGCTCTGGCGTTTAGCTCGCGCTTCCCCGGCGCGGGGATTACGGTAAGAAACCTGAGTGCGGTAAGCAGTCCGTTTATCTTATTTCTCTCTTTCGGAGACGCCGGCTTCGGCGAAGGTCGCCATCTTTTTGAGCAGTCTGGCTGATGTTTCGGCAAGCATAATGCCCAACGCAGCCCCGGTGCCCTCCCCCAGCCTCATTTTCAGGTTAAAAAGGGGCTTCAAGCTCAGGTGTCTCAGGGTCAGGCGGTGTCCCGGCTCGGCGGAAAGGTGTGCCGCGATGAGTTGATTTTTCAGCTCCGGGGCGAGTGCAGCGGCGATAAGGGCGGCGGCGCCGGAAACAAAGCCGTCAATCACCACCGGGATATGCTTAGATGCTGCCCCGAGCATGACCCCCGCCAGCCCGCCAATCTCAAATCCGCCGACCTTGGCAAGGACATCAATCGGGTCGTTGGCATCGGGTCTATTGACCGCAAGGGCTTTTTCAATTACCTCTATCTTGTGGGTAAGCTGTCTCCCCTGGACTCCGGTGCCCCTTCCGGTAACGAGGGCGGCGGACTTACCGGTCATGACGGCACAGATGGCGCTGGATGGGGTGGTGTTGCCGATGCCCATGTCCCCGGTGCCGACGATGTCCAGACCCTTACGCACCTCTGACTTTACGATTTCAATACCGGTTTCAATGGCTTCTATCGCCTGCTCACGGCTCATTGCCGGTCCGAGAGTCATATTTTGCGTGCCGGGGGCAATCCTGCGGGAGGTAAGCCCGGGGTGGGGTTCCAGCTTAGTTGCGACTCCCATATCAACCACGATGACTCTGGCGTCAATAGCGCGTGCCATGACATTTATCGCCGCTCCGCCCCTCAGGAAATTAGCCACCATCTGGGCAGTGACCTCTTTCGGGTAGAGGCTTACCCCTTCATCCGTGACCCCGTGGTCGCCTGCCATGGTGATGATAGCCTTGTGACGAATCTCGGGGATGGCTTTGCCCTGAATTCCGGCGAGCTTAATTGACAGCTCCTCAAGTCTTCCCAGACTGCCTCTCGGCTTGGTGAGGGCGTCCTGTTTAGCGCGGGCTTTTGCCATAGCTTCCCGGTCTAAAGGCTTTATCAGTTTGATGGTCTCGGTCAGTAATTTGCCCAATGACTTTACGGCTTTCTAATTCTAATCTCGCTCACCCTGAGCCTGTCGAAGGGTGAGGTCTCGTGGTTCGACAAGTTCACCACGAGCGGGTAGTAGCGCCTTTCTCGCAACGAAAAATAGTCTAGAGAAATGGGAGGAAAAGCGCAAGAGCGGAGAGACGTATGGCAAATAACTAACTATTAGTAAGCCTGATAAATTCCTCGACTGAGAGGTCAGCGTTGTCTGGGCACTCTGGACAGTTCCCGAACTTTCATTCGAGAAGAAAGGGCTGATTCCCGCGTTGCAGCACTTATTGATTGCGTCTAAGTCGGAGATCAATGAAGCCCCAGCTTGATTAACGAGTAGGCTCAAGCAAGGTTCTACCACAAGTTTTGCATCTGCGTATTTTGACATGGCCTATCTGGTCTATGGATTGCAATGTCCTTGTATTTTCTGTACCGCAGTTGTAGCAAACATAACCGTCATTCGCTCCCGATGGCCTGTCAAAAATATCCCACCAAATCGCTCCGCACTTACATTTGTAATAGCCTTTATTCATGATATATTCTGCTATGCGTTGTCCGCAGGACTGACATTCTTCCAATTTATTATTTCTTGCCATTCTTTCCCCCTGTTCTTATCTTGAGTTTAATTCCTTTCTCGGTTTCCTTCTTTTTATTAGCCAAATACCCGAGACTAACACGCCAACCCACCCAATAGACTGCCCGGCACCAAACCAAAAGTCTTTAGCTATTTCCAGCGGCAAACTTAGTAAAAACCAAGTCATATAAGTCTTTTCTATAATGCCCCTATTCTCATCAAAATAATTTCCAGTGGGGAAATACCCGGTTTGTGGGTAAAGAGGTAATACCGTATACAGTATCCATACCACGATTAATATCCAGCCAATAGTTCTGCGCATGGTCTCATCTCTACTTAATATCTATTTAGATGGTAACATACTCACTAAGTAGATGCTCTATGGTAATAACATTACCTCTTCTGGCTGCCGAGCCAGGATTCGAACCTGGGCTGGAGGGTCCAAAGCCCTCTGTGC
>JAZDNC010000031.1:0-8679 GCA_043800335.1 Chloroflexota bacterium | reverse complement strand
CCTCTAATTGTAACAAAGTCTCCCTCCTCTATTTCAAGAAGGGAGACTCTTCTTTAACCTTATTAACTTTTCAGAATAGCCGGGCCTAAAGCGGTAAGTCAATCTTGTAGAGCTTGAGTGTGTCCTTGATTATCTGGGCGGAGCGGGCGTCCGGCTCAACAAGTGGAAGTCTGGGCTTGCCCACCCTGAATCCGACCTGGTTAAGGGCATATTTCACCGGGATTGGGTTAGAGACAACAAACATGTTCTTGAAGATGGGCATGAGATTAAGGTGAATCTTCGTTGCCGTCGCCGTTTCGCCGCTGACGAAGCTCTCAATCATCTGCTTGATTTGCTTACCGACCAGGTGGGACGCCACACTGATGACGCCGTAGCCGCCCATCGCCATCATGGGCAGGGTGTCGTTGTCGTTACCGCTCCAGACGATAAAGCCGGGTTTTGAGTCGCGGAGCATGAAGGCAATTGGCTCCATCTGACCGCTGGCTTCCTTGATGCCGATAATGTTCTCAATCTGGCTGAGCCTGACCACTGTCTCCGGAGCCATGCTGGTAACAGTGCGCGAGGGCACGTTGTAGAGAATGCAGGGGAGCTTGGTTGCCTGGGCAATCGCCTTGAAGTGCTGGTAGAGACCTTCCTGGGTTGGCTTGTTATAGTAGGGCACAACCAGGAGACAGCCGTCAACACCAATCTTCTCGGCTTCCTTGGTAGCTTCAACCGCCTCGTCAGTCGAGTTGCTCCCGCTCCCGGCGACGACGGCACCCCGGTCGCCGACCGCCTTCTTAACGTCACGCCAGAGTCGAAACTCTTCTTCGTGGGTGAGGCTGGGCGATTCCCCGGTGGTGCCGGTGACGACAAGACCATCACTGCCGGAGTTGAGCAGGGCGAGGGCGAGCTTCTGGGCTTGCTTGTAATCAACCGCCATCTTGTCATCAAAGGGGGTAACCATTGCCGTGAGTAGCCGTCCAATCTTCTTCACCTTTACCTCCTTACCTTAAGCCATTCTCTTTTGAGCATTTCCTCTGCAATCTGTACCCCGTTTAATGCCGAGCCCTTGCGGGTGTTGTCAGCAACAATCCACATGGTCAGTCCGCCGGCTTTTGAGGTGTCCTCCCTGATGCGCCCGACAAACGCTTCGTCGGTGCCGGCGATTTCCCAGGGGGTGGGATATTCGTGGTTGGCGATGTCATCCACCACCTTCACCCCGGGTGCCCTTCCCAGAATCGCCCTTGCCATGGTGGGGGACATGGGGCGCTCAAACTCCACGGTAAGCGCCTGACAGTGCCCGATGTAGGTCGGGACGCGGACACAGGTTGAGGTAATGGCAATCTCCGGGGCGTGCATTATCTTCTTGGTCTCCTCGGCCAATTTCCATTCCTCTTTGGTGTAGCCGTTGTCCATACACTTGTCTATCTCGGGAAACACATTGAAGGCAATCTGATGGTAGAAGACCTTCGGTGCGGTCTTTTTGTTATCCAGCACCTCTCTCGCCTGGAGTTTAAGCTCTTCCATCGCCGCCGCGCCCCAACCCGAGGTTGACTGGTAGGTGGAGATGATAACGCGCCTGACTTTGTTCACACTATGGAGCGGTTTCAGCACCATCGCCGTCGGGACTGCTATACAATTGGGGCTGGCGATAATACCTTTATGCCATTTAATATCCTCGGGATTGACCTCAGGGACGACAAGGGGAACATCTGGCTCCATGCGGAAAGCCGAGCTTTCATCCACCACCACCGCGCCGGCTCTAGCCGCCACCGGGGTAAACTCCTTGCTGATGTCAGACTCTGCCGCCAGAAAAACGAGGTCTACACCCTTGAACGCAGTAGGGTTGGTCGCTCTGACGATGACATCTTTGCCCTTTACCCTGAGTTTTTTACCGGCGGAGCGGTCTGACGCCAGAAGCACAACATTATCGGCCGGGAAATTGCGCTCCTCAATGACCTTGATGTATTCCCCACCGACCATACCGGTGGCGCCAACGATGGCAACGGTGTAACCCATACCAAGCTCCCTCTAGCTGAGCCCGAGCAGGGCGTCAAGTCCGTAGACGAGTCCCTTACGCTTGGGGATTTCCCTGACCGCGAGCATGATTCCCGGCAGGAAGGAGTCCCGCCCCGTGGTATCGTGTCTGATGGTTAGAGTCTGCCCCAGCCCGCCGAAGATGACCTCCTGGTGGGCAACATAGCCCTGAAGCCGGACGCTGTGCACATTGATGCCCTCAACCAGTTCACCGCGGCTGGGCCACGACTCTTTCTCCGCCGGTCTTAAGAAGGGCTTGCCCCTTGCCTTTGCCATCTCCCGGGCGGTGACGAGGGCAGTGCCCGAGGGGGCATCCAGCTTCTGTTCATGGTGTAGCTCAATAATCTCAGCGTAGTCGAAATATTTGGCGCAGAACTTTGAAAGGTGCATCATGAGCACGGCACCCAGGGCGAAATTGGGCGCCACCATCGCGCCTACCCCTGCCGCCTGTGCCAGACGCCCAATCTCGGTTACATCCTCGTTTTTAAGCCCGGTGGTACCGATGACCAGATTTACCTTGTGCTTGGTGGCAGTACGTGCGCTAGCGAGCACGGCCGAGGCCACCGTGAAATCGCACATGACATCGGGCTTGACCTGGTTAAGCAGGCTGTCAAGGTTTGTAGAGAGAGGGACAGTCCCGGCGTTACCGGGCAGGGTAAAGGTACTGCCGGGAATCTTGATGTCCACGCCTCCAACCACCTGAAGGTCGCTTTCCCGTGCCAGAGTGCTCATTACCACCTGTCCCATTTTACCCGCGGCACCGTTGACCACTACCTTTAGCTTGGGCATTACTTTACCCTCCTTTTTACTGGTGGTAAGGTCGCCTCTCCTGCGGCGGGCGGGGACGCGGGGGGAAACGAGAATTCTGCGGCGGTCTTACCGCCGTTCCCTCCTGGGGACTGCCGGAGGCGGGGGGATTGGTTTTGGCGAGAAGAGCTTTTCGCGACAGGTTGACGCGACCCAGGTTGTCAATCTCAATCACCTGGACGGTAACTTCATCGCCCACCTTGACTATGTCTTCAACCCGCCCTACCCGGTAATCAGCCAGTTCGCTTACGTGCACCAGCCCCTCTTTCCCGGGCAGGATTTCCACCATCGCCCCGAAGTTCATGATACGGGTCACCTTGCCCGTGTACACCTCGCCAACCTCAATCTCTTTGGTCAGCCCTTCTATGATTTTAATTGTCTTTTTGGCTGAAGCTTCGTCCGGGGTGCCGATAATCACCGTGCCGTCGTTCTCAATATCTATTGTCGCTTTGGTCTCTTCGGAGATGGCTCTGATTGTCTTGCCGCCGGTACCAATCACCGCGCCAATCTTGTCCGGGTTAATCTTTATCTTGTACATACGCGGGGCAAAGCGGCTGATTTCGGGGCGTGCCTGGCTTATAGCTTTCTGCATCACGTCCAGGATTTGAAGCCTTGCGTCCTTTGCCTGGGAGAGGGCTTTCTCAATGATTTCCATGCTCAGCCCTCGTATCTTGGTATCGACCTGAATCGCAGTGATACCCTCTACCGTGCCCGCCACCTTAAAGTCCATATCACCGAAGTTGTCCTCAATCCCCTCGATATCGGTCAGGACGGCGTAGTTACCTGCTTCATCGGTGACCAGTCCGATGGCAATCCCAGCCACCGCACATTTTATAGGGATACCGGCGTCCATGAGGGAAAGGGAACTGGCGCAAGCGCTCCCCATGGAGGTTGAGCCGCTAGAGCTCAAGACCTCCGATACCAGTCTAATGGTGTAAGGAAATGACGCTTCGTCGGGAATCACCGGAAGTAGCGACCTTTCGGCAAGCGCCCCGTGACCAATCTCGCGCCGACCAGGTGTGCCCAGCCGTTTGACCTCGCCGGTGGAGAAGGGAGGCATATTGTAATGGTGCATATAGCGCTTGGTCTCCTCAAGCCCCAGTCCCTCAAGCTGCTGCTCCTCCCTAATTGAGCCCAGGGTGGTGATAGTAAGCACCTGGGTCTCGCCCCGGGTGAAGAGGGCAGAGCCATGGGTGCGGGGGAGAAGCCCGACCTCGCAGGTGATAGGCCGTAACTCGGTAAGCCCGCGCCTGCTTACACGGAGCCCCTGTCTGAGCACCTTCTCTCTTAAGCGCTCCTTGGTTTTTTTATCCAGGGCGTGGGCTATCTCAGATTCGGTAAACTTCTCGCAGAGTTTTTTGACCGCTTCGTCCTTTAGACAACCAAGTCCCAGCCCCCGCTCGTTTTTGTTGGCGGCGTCAAGACACTCACTGATTTTGTCCCCCAGCGAGTCCATAGCCGCGATTAGCTCAGGATTTGACTTTGATTCGGGTTCGGGGAGCTTGACGCGACCATGCTCCTGCTGCAGCCGTTCCTCAAGCCTGATAATCTCCTGATTGGCTTCATGCCCAAATTTAATCGCCTGAAGAACAATGGGCTCGGGGACTTCTCTGCCCCCCATCTCCAGCATGACCACCTTCTCTTTCGTCGAAGCCACCACCAGGTCAAGTTGGCTTTCTCCCATCTGGGGCAGAGTGGGATTAAGCACCAGTTCGCCACTCATGTAACCGACACGGCAGGCAGCCACCGGTCCAAAGAAGGGTACCTCAGAGAGACAGAGCGCTGCCGAACTGCCGATAATGGAGAGGACGTCAGGGTCGTTCTCCTGGTCGGCGGAAAGAACGGTGATGATTATCTGGATGTCACGGCGCCACTCCTTGGGCAGAAGTGGGCGTAAAGAGCGGTCGGTGAGCCTTCCCGCCAGAACGGCGTCCTGGCTGGGGCGTCCCTCGCGCCTGATAAAACCGCCGGGTATTTTACCGGCGGCGTATAATCTTTCCTCGTAATCAATAGTGAGGGGGACAAAGTCCGTATCCTCTCGTTCTTCACTAGACACGACACAGGTGGCAAGGATGACGGTATCCCTGTAGCGGACGGTTACCTCGCCTGATGCCTGTCCTGCCAGCTTACCCGTTTCGATAACAAGCTTTCTACCGGCTAAATCACACTCAAAGCATGCAGGGTTAGACAAGAGATTCTCCTATTCGCTTTATTTGCGGAGTCCCAGGGCACCGATGAGCTTGTGGTACCGGTCAATATCCGCCCGGCTCAGATAGGTGAGAAGTCTTCTTCTCTGACCCACCAGCTTCAGCAGCCCGCGCTGGGAGCTGAAGTCCTTACCGTGGGCTGCCATGTGAGCGGTCAGATTGTTTATTCTCTCGGTGATGATAGCCACCTGAACCTCAGTGGAGCCGGTGTCTTTTTCGTTTACGGCATACTGTTTGATTAACCCGGTTTTCTCTTCTTTTCCCAAGTTGACCTCTAGCTAATTCTTAATTTTTGAATAAGTATACCACAAAAGGGAAAATGATACATATATCAGATGGAAGATGCCGCGTTGTCTGGATGATTTTTGTGATTCTTCTAAACGGATGCCAAAGCTAATCGTGCCCTAGCGGGATATTTTCTTCACTTCACTGCCGATGTTGCGCGATTTTCCCACCATCTTTCCCAAGGCTAAATATTCTCCCCTCTCGGCGAACCAGACAAGTGGGTTCATCTTTGCTGCATCGGGCTTCCCGTCAGTTGTGTACTCCTCTGAAATATAGGTGGCTTCAATTTGACCGATGACTATGGCGTGAATGTTACTTGACAGTACATGCAGTAAACGACACTCAAGGTTCACCGGGAAATGCTCTATCATCGGCGCTGTCTTCAGCTTGCCGTAGAAAACGGTGAAATCACAATCTTTAACTTTGTCCGTGTCCCTACCACTCACAATGCCGCAGTAGTCGGTCTCTTTTGCATTCTCAACCGACGGCAGGTTCACCGAGAAAGTCCGGTTTTCCAGGATTCCCGACAGGGTAAGCTGGCGGAACCTTATGGGAAGCTCAACCATGGGAGGGTCGCTGCTTAAAACCATCCCACTACCCACTTCCATGAAATTCGGTTTGCCGCCAACATTCGCTCCGGCAAGAAGAATCGGCCTCACGAACATTAGTGCCTGTGGTGGTAAGGCTAACTTTGTCATATATTGACTCCTCCACAGATATTTGTTTTCATAATAACCTACCTCAGAGCTTTTCCACAAGCAATATCCCGTAGATTAAAGCAAAAATCGGTTCGGGGAAATATCAAGAAATTAGATTTTGTCTCTCTTATTCGTTTCGCCAACTAAGGGTGAGCTGGCAGGAACTACACTTTTCAGTTTGCTTTCCTAGCTACAAACGGAGTATAATCAAAACGTTTAATTCCAAATCCTTCTGGTATATTTTAGGACTGACCCATCAAGATGAACGTCGGTGTCTTAAGCATCAAGCTACGCCTCCCCGAGAATCTATCGCTCAAGGGCAAACGGCAGATAATCAGGCCCATCATCAGCCGGGTGGGGAGCAAGTTCAATGTCGCGGTGGCAGAGGTTGACCATCAGGACCTCTGGCAGCTGGCGACATTGGGTATAGCCTCGGTCAGCGATGACTCACGTTTCACCAACGAGGTGCTGTCCAAGGTGGTCGCTTTCATCACCGAAAGCCATTTTGACGTGGAAATCCTTGACTACAGGATAGAGATAATTCCCCTCAATGAACTCTAGCGGGTTTTTAGATTACCTCACCTCCGAGTCCGACTACTCCGGCCAGATAGCCCATGTTGAGCATCTCCCGGCGGTGGCGGCTGAATACGGGGAACTGGACAAGCCGCTTCTCCTCTCACTTGAAGACATCCTGAAAACAAAGGGGCTATATCCCCTTTACCACCATCAAGCTCAGGCAGTAAATGCGGTGAGAAGGGGAGAGAATATCATCGTTTCCACCCGGAGCGCCAGTGGCAAGACCCTCTGCTACAATCTGCCGGTGCTGGAAGCAATGCTTGAGCTATCAAGGAGCCGGGCGCTTTATCTCTATCCCACCAAAGCCCTCGCCCAGGACCAGCTGCGTTCACTGGCCGACCTGGCTAGCCCCGACCTCACCGGTGATATAGCTATCTTTGACGGCGATACTCCTTATGAGGCGCGCGCCGAGATAAGGGGAAAGGCACGCCTCATCCTCACCAATCCCGATATGCTCCACCTGGGCATACTGCCCAACCATCAGTCCTGGGCGCCTTTTTTCCGCAGCCTCAAGTTCGTCGTGGTTGATGAAGCTCACGTCTACCGGGGCATCTTCGGCGCCCACGTCGCCGGGGTAATGCGGCGGCTGAGACGCCTCTGTGACTTCTACGGCGTCAAACCCAGGTTTATCCTCTCTTCAGCCACCGTCGCCAATCCCGGGGAGCACGCCGAAAAGCTCATCGGGCTTCCCTTCAGCGTCGTCAGCGAGGACGGCTCTCCCCACGGCGAGAAGGAGTTTGTCTTCTGGAATCCGCCGCTCGTTGATAAGGCTAAGAGCCTGAGACGTAGCGCCAACAGCGAAGCCACTCACCTGTTCACCGAGCTGGTGAGGAGAGATATCCGCACCCTGACCTTTGCCCGCACCCGGCGTCTGGCGGAGCTTATCTATGTTTACGCCCGAGACAAGCTCATGGAGACAGAAAAGTCTCTCGCCCGGCGCATCAGCCCCTACCGTGCCGGCTACTTGCCGGAGCTAAGACGGAAGATTGAGAAGGCGCTCTTTAGCGGCGAGCTTCTGGGGGCCGTCGCCACGAGCGCCCTGGAGCTGGGGATAAACATCGGCGACCTTGAGGCGACGGTGCTCATTGGCTATCCGGGGAGTATCGCCTCAACCTGGCAGCAGGCGGGAAGAAGCGGGCGGGGCGAGCGTAACTCCCTGAGCTTCCTGGTGGCGGTGGACAACCCCCTTGACCAGTACTTTATGCGCCACCCCGAGTCTTTCTTCAAGAAGGGCTTTGAGCATGCCCTGGTCAACCCCGAAAATCCCTATGTCCTGAAAGCCCACCTCATCTGTGCCGCCTGGGAGATGGCACTTGTCCCGGCGGATGAGCGATACTTCGGCGCCAGTTTTAAGAACCAGATTCAAGAGCTTCTGGCAGAGGACTTGCTCAGGGAGAGAAGGGGCAGGTGGTATCTACCACCGGCTATAAGCTATCCAGCTCAGGATGTCGGTATCCGCGGCACCTCCGGGGTAATATTTACGGTCTGGGATACGGAGGCAGACTCTCTTATTGAGACAGTGCCCGCCGACGTGGCTTTCTTCCAGATATATCCCGGGGCAGTCTATCTCCATCAGGGCGAGCCTTACCTGATAACCAAGCTCGACCTCTCCGCTCGCACTGCCTACGCCAGACCGACCGGTAGTCACTACTACACCGAGACCAAAGAGATTAATGATTTGCACGTTATAAGGGAGCTCAGACAAAAGAAAGTCGGAGATTTGAAGGTGTCCTTCGGTGAGGTGGCGGTGACAACCGCAGTGGTCGGCTTCAAGAAAAAGCGTCACTACACCGAGGAGGTCATCGGGGAAGAGCCTCTAGACCTGCCGCCAATCAACTTCGAGACGCTGGCTTTCTGGTTTGAATTGCCCTCTGATTCGGTCTCCGTACTGACGGAAAAGGGGCTTGATTTCGCCGGGGGACTCCACGCCGCCGAGCACGCCGCCATTGCCATCCTGCCCCTCTTTGCCCTCTGTGACCGGAACGACATCGGCGGTCTCTCCACCTCCCTCCATCCCGACACCGGTAAAGCCCAAATCTTCATCTACGATGCCTACCCCGGCGGCATTGGCATTGCCGAGAAGGGAT
>JAZDNC010000025.1:0-7423 GCA_043800335.1 Chloroflexota bacterium | reverse complement strand
TCCGGGGTGGCACTGCCCAGTATTACGACGGAGTGGGTCAGTTCAGAAAGCTTGAGTGCTACCTCACGGGCGTGATAGAAGGGCAGCACGTCCTTCTGTTTGTAAGCCGGGTCGTGCTCTTCATCAATGACGATGAGCCCCAGATTCGGCTGGGGGGCGAAGAGGGCGCTACGGGGGCCGATGACGACGTCAAACTCACCGTCCCTGATGCGCTGCCATTCGTCGAACCGCTGACCCAGTGAGAGCCGGCTGTGGAGGACAGCCACCCTTCGGGGGAAGCGCGCCGCAAAACGCTCAATGGTCTGGGAGGTTAGGGCTATCTCGGGCACCAGCACGATGCCCTTTCTGCCCCCTCTCACCGCCTCGGCGAGAGCCTGCAGGTAGACCTCGGTCTTACCGGCACCGGTGACGCCGTGAAGCAGAAATACGTCGGGCTTACGCTCCACGAGGCTGGCTCTCACGGCATCAAAAGCCAGCGTCTGGGTGGGGGTAAGAGTGGGGGGTGGTGTAATCATCAGCTTTCCAAAGTCAATCGGCTCGCGCCTGACCTGGATTTGCTCAAAGACAATGAGACCCTTTGCCACAAGCGCATTAGCGATGGTGCGGTTGACGCCGAGGACTTCGCTTACTGCTTTTAGGGATGTCTCTCCGTGTTTTAAGAGGTAATCCAGAAGGATAGCTTGCTTTGGCGCTCCCTTTAGAGTTGAAAGAGCCTCTTCTCCCACCCCCGGGCTGACGGCGAGCCAGGTCTCGTATTTGGGCTTGACCTTGACCGGCCCCAGCCGGTAGCTCCGCTTGAGTAAATCGAGCCGTGTCAGGTAGGAAACGGTATCCTGGGCTAAATTCTTGCCGAACTGTTTTTCCAGCTCGCTCAGGCGGACTTCACCCCTGTCTTCTACCACGACGAGAAGCTGACGCGCTATATCGTTGAGAGAGGACGAATCGTAGCTTTTGCCTTTCTCGGTTGGGGCGATAAAGGTGAGGTTTTTTCTCTCAAACCCCGGGGGTAGCATGAGGGATAGAGCGTCAAAAAGGGGAGAGAGATAGTAATCGCTGAGCCAGCGCGCCAGCTTGATTTGCTCGGGGGAAAGTAGCGGCTTCGGGTCGACAATCTCTTTAAGCTCCCTGGTCTCAGGAAACGATGGAACTTCGGCAAGCTCGATAATAATTCCCTGGAGCAGTCTCTCACCAAAGGGGACTAAAACTGCCTGACCTGGGCTGACACTGAGTTTCTGGGGTACGGCATAGCTAAAGGTCTCGCGTCCCGGGATACTGGCATTAACGGCGACCTCAGCGTAGCCCACTTTCAGCTCCGCCGCCGTGACTTAAGCCGACTGGGGTTTTTGTTCTGCCTGCGGCTTCTCTTCGGCCTGGGGTTTTGATTCAGGCACGACTTCCGGCTCAGGCTCCGGCGTAGCAATCAGCTCAGGGGCAATCTCCCGCCTCCGGTTCTCCTTGAGACGTGACGCTTTGGTAGAGATGCCGCGCAGATAGTAGAGGTTAGCCCGGCGCACCTTGCCGTGACGCAGGACGTCAACCTTCTCAAGCAGGGGTGAGTTCAAAAGGAAGGTACGTTCCACGCCGACATTGTAGGTGACCCGCCTCACCGTGAAGCTACCGCCACTGTCATGGTGGTGCACCCGGATGACCACCCCCTGAAAGGGCTGAAGGCGCGACTTATCCCCCTCGACCACCCGGACACTTACCTTCACCGTGTCGCCGGGGGATAGTGCGGGGATTTTAGGGTTCGCCTTAATATTTACGACTGATTCTATCTTCATTCTGACAGGCTCCTTCTATTGAACGGGCTTAATTAAAGCATATATGCGGTTGAAAGACAACCCCGCACTCTCCTGCTTTCTTTTTGTCCTCTCTCCCTCGACGGGAAGACGATTACCGCCTAGACGACGTTGATTGAACAGAATCGTTTCAACTTTTATCGAGGCTCATCTTCATTAGTGGGTATCTCCGCAACCAGCCTCTTTTCCGCTTCAGTTAGGTTCGCTTGACTCAAGAGGTCGGGACGCCGTTTCAGCGTCCTTCTGATGCTTTGCTCCCTCCGCCAGCGGTCAATCTCGGCGTGATTTCCCGAGAGTAGTATCTCCGGCACCTTCCAGCCCCTGAACTCGGGCGGCCGGGTATAATGCGGGTATTCCAGAAGCCCCTGGCTGTGGGAATCGTCGGCAGCCGAATCTTCGGCGCCCAGCACCCCGGGGATGAGCCTGACCACGGCGTTCACGACCACCATCGCCGCAATCTCCCCGGAGGTCAGCACGTAATCGCCGATGCTTATCTCATCGGTCGCCAGATGCTCCCGGACTCTCTCATCAACTCCCTCGTACTGCCCACAGATAAGAACCAGTCTTTTATAGCTGGCAAGCTCCCCGGCGACCTTCTGGTTAAAGAGCCGTCCCTGCGGAGTGAGCAGGATGATGGGTATCGCGCCGCTAAAGCCGTCTTCTTTTATCCCCCTCACGACCGACTCGATGGCTTCAAACAAGGGCCCGGGCTTGAGCACCATGCCGGCGCCGCCGCCGTAGGGGGAGTCGTCAACGGTGTGGTGCCGGTCACGGGCGAAGTCACGGAAGTTGTGCGTTTTGAGACTGAAGAGCTTTGACTCAACCGCCCGCTGGAAGATGCCGAGACCCAGAAGACTCTCAAATACCTCAGGGAAGAGGGTCATAACGTCAATACGCAAGCGCTTACCTACTCCTGGGGCACGACGTGCTCGGTGACCACCCCGGTGATAATCTCAACCCCGTGGATAATCGCCGGCATGATGATTTCGAGGTATTCCCTGACCGCTTTGGGGTTGCCGGGCATGTTGATGATAAGGCATTTCTTGCGTAGTCCTGCGGTAGCCCGGCTCAGGATAGAGAGGGGAGTAGCGCTGAAGCTTTTGACCCGGACAATCTCGGCGAAACCCGGCACCACCTTATCAACTATGGCTAAGGTGGCTTCCGGCGTAACATCACGGGGACCGAGTCCGGTGCCGCCGGTAGTGAGGATAACATCCATCGCCCCACCGTCCGCCCACTCTGCCAGCCGGGAGGAGATGAGGGGTGCCTCATCGGGGACGATGTCATACCTCACGATGTTTAATCCCGCCCCGGTCACCATGTCACGGATGACTTTATCACCCGAGACATCAATGCGCTCACCCCTTGAGCCTTTGTCACTTATGGTGAGTATGCCCACTCTAATCATGCTCTATTCCTCTGTGAGTATAGTCCGCTAAGGCAAGCTCTATTCTATCACAGTTGGCTTCAAGGCAAAATGCTCACAGCGAGACATGGTCAGTAAACTAAGTTCTGACTACGAAAGTAGCGGATTACTATCTATCAGAAAGACAGGTGTCTTGGGCTTTAGGGCAGGCGCCAGGAGTGCCACTTCGCCGCGTCTGCCTCACCGTTGTAAGCTTCCTTGGGGGTAATGCCCCGGGCAATCAAAGCGGCCAGAACGGTTTTGGTCACATCTCCGGGGATAAAGGGTATCGTCCCCAGCCAGAGAAGCTCTCCGAGGCTGACGGGACTGCCTTTTACCAGATTCAGCCAGAGACCAAGCTGTACCAGCCCCAGGACGTGGATGATAAGAAAGTTGGCGATGAGCATGAGGACGAGCATGGCGGTAAAGCTGCGCGCTCTCACATAGCGGTCGGTCATGTCGCCGATGAAAAGACTGGCAACAACAAACCCGATGAGATAGCCGCCGGTGGGTCCGACCAGGTGCCCCATGCCGCCGCTGAAGCCGTTGAACCACGGGACGCCGGCAAGACCCAGAGCGAGATAGACTATCATGCTTGCACCACCCCACCACCTCCCCAGCAAGACCCCGCTTAAAATCGCCGCGAAAGTCTGCCCGGTGATAGGCACCGGCGACCAGGGTAGAGGTATTCTTATCTGGGCAGATAGCCCGGTAAGTAGTGCCATGCCCAGGGCGAGGAGGAGTTTCTTTATCACTCCTGCATGAGTGCGGCTCTCGAAAAAGCGGTAACGAGCGCTGGTAAAGCTCTCTAAAAATTCGGCGGTTCCTGTTTGCATGTTAACCTCTTTCCAGTCAGATGTTGATTAAGAAAAAAGCATAGCATAAGAGCACTACCCTAGCAAGCCCCAATACCGCCCGACGTAAGGGATTGAAGAAGGGTAGATAGTCTCCTAACCAGCTTGTTTCGATACCTAACATCAGTGACTATCAAATCCTGTTACCTAATCACTTTGCCATACTCGGTGCTTGAATGCTATAATCTAGCCCGGAAATTCAACTTAGGAGTGGAAGTAGTGTCAAGGGGTTCAGTCGCTAAGATAAAACTGTCCTTTTATCCTGTCGCCTATGCGGTGACCATTTTCGCCATAGTTGTTCTTGCCCTGCTTATCCTGCAGCGTCTGGCAATTGTGCCCCTCTTCCCCTTTCAGACCAGTGCCGCGCCGACCGCCTCACCGACCAAGGTGCTTCTGAACTACAGTAACGCCGAGCACGGCTTTTCTCTGAAATACCCGCAGTACTGGATAGGCAGTGAGCCGGAGGGCGTCATCGCCGCTCTTGTCTGTCCGATGAATGAACACCCCAGCACTGACTTTACCACCAACATCAGCATAACCTACGGAGAGCTATCCGAGGAGTCCCCCGGCACCCTTGATGAATTCATGGTAAGCTGTGAGGAGAGACTGATAGGAAGCTCCGAAAATTACAACCGGTTGAGTCTGGAAGAAAAAGAGATAAGCGGTCTTCCGGCGCGCGTCCTTGTCTGGACCAGGAACATAGATGAGCCAATCCTTACCCGGCAGGCGGCCTTCTTCAAGGATAAGCGGGTCTATGTCATCACCTACGCCTCGCTCTCGGAGTTTGACGCCGAGTACTCCCACGCCTTTGACCTGGTAATCAGCACCTTCAAGTTCCAGAGTTAGGCTGTCATGCCCGGTAAGAGCAAGCTCATCGCGGTCATCGGCGGCTCCCAGCCCTCAGCCAAAGAGATGAGGCTTGCCGAGGAGGTGGGGCGGGAGTTGGCGCGACAAAGGGCAATACTTATCTGTGGCGGACTTACCGGGGTTATGGAAGCTGCCTGCCGTGGCGCAAACTCTCTCGGAGGACTCACCATCGGTATCCTGCCTGGCGAGAGCCGCGAGACAGCCAATCCTTACGTCCAGATACCCATTGTCACCGGGATGAGCTACGCCCGGAACGTCATCGTGGTAAAATCAGCCCAGGCGGTCATCGCCGTCGGCGGCAGTACGGCACCCTGTCCGAGATTGCCCACGCCCTGCAGGCGGGCATCCCGGTAATCGGTCTCCAGACCTGGGGCCTGGTCCGAAACGGCAAAGAAGATAACAGCATCATCTACGTTGATAGCCCGGTTGAAGCGGTGGACAGGGCTCTCAGTCTGATTGACGCCAGCGAGAAGTAGCCCGTTCTAGAAATGAGGCAACATGCCAACCATTGAGCAGGTCTTCGCTCGGGAGATTCTGGACTCAAGGGGTAATCCCACGGTTGAGGTTGAAGTCAGGCTTAATGACGGTAGCCTGGGACGCGCCGCCGTGCCCTCCGGCGCCAGCACCGGCAAATACGAAGCGGTCGAACTCCGTGATGGAGACAAGAAACGCTACGGCGGGCTGGGCGTCCAGAAAGCGGTTGCCAATGTTAACCGGGTCATCGCGCCCAAGCTTCTGGGGCTTGAGGCAAGCGACCAGAGCGCCATTGACCAGAAACTCATTTCTCTTGATGGCACGGAGAATAAATCCCGCCTCGGGGCTAACGCCACATTGGGGGTGTCTCTGGCAGTGGCTCAGGCATCGGCTAACTCCCTTAAGCTACCTCTCTACCGACGCCTAGACGATAGCGCGGTGACTCTGCCCGTACCTATGCTCAACATCCTGAACGGCGGTAGGCACGCCGAGAACTCAACCGACTTTCAGGAGTTCATGGTGGTGCCGGCAGGGGCGCGCAGTTTTCGCGAAGCCCTGAGAATGGGGGTAGAGGTCTACCAGAGTCTGAAGCGGGTGCTCCGGGAGAGGAAGCTCAACACCAATGTCGGTGACGAGGGCGGCTTTGCCCCCCAGCTCAGCTCCAACCAGGGCGCCGTCGAAGCCATTTTGGCGGCAATTGAGCGCGCTGGTTACAAGGCAGGTGGAGACTGCTTCATCGCCCTTGACCCGGCGGCGAGTGAGTTCTATCAGGACGGCAAATATACCCTCAGGGAAGAGGGGGTCAGTCTTACCAGCGAGGCGATGGTTGGCTATTACGCCAGATGGGTGGCGAGCTATCCCATCATCAGCATCGAGGACGGTTTAGCCGAGGATGACTGGGAGGGCTGGCGGTTACTCACCCGGAGGCTAGGGAGTAAAATCCAGCTTGTCGGTGACGACCTCTATGTGACCAACGTCAGGAGACTGGCTCAGGGTATCAAGCTCAAAGCCTCCAACGCCATCTTAATCAAGCCCAATCAGATTGGGACGCTTACCGAGACCATCTCCGCCATCAATATGGCTAAAGAAGCCGGCTGGAGTGCGGTGGTGAGCCATCGTAGTGGCGAGACCGAGGACACCACCATCGCCGACCTGGCGGTGGGGCTTAGCACGGGACAGATAAAGACCGGGGCGCCCTGCCGCAGCGAGCGCACGGCGAAATACAATAGACTCCTCAGGATAGAAGAGGAGCTTGGCGAGAAGGCTGTCTTCCCCGGGATAAAGGCGTTTGGAAGAGTGATGAATGAGTCTTAAAGATTTGTTAATGAAGTTCAACGACTGGCTTCAGCTTGGGGTTACTACATTTGCCATCCTTTTCGGTGTCGTGAGCCTCTGGTGGTTCCACTGGCGAAAAGGACGCATCAGGGTAAGCGCTCCCCGTTCCTTTATGGTCGCTAAGACCGCTGACAAGCTGGTTCTGGAATTGCCTATGACCTTCTACAATACCGGTGCTCTCCCCATCGTTATCAACAATCTGCTACTTGAAGTAAGACAGGAAGCCGCCAGAGCACTGCTGCGTTTTGAGTTTACCCGTAACGAGCTGGGTGATGAGACGCTTCGCTGGGCAAGTCAGATTGCGGTTGACGGCGGAAAAGCCGTGAGCAGTGTGTTTGATTTTCAGACGGTATTGGGCGAGTTGTCTCCTCAGGTTGGCGTCTGGAACTGCCGCCTGCTCGGTCTTACGGATGACAATCAGCAGTATAGCTGGCTGGCCAGATTCAGGTTGAATGTCAAACGGCTCGACGGTAATCTGGTGGCGCAGGACAACTATGATGAAGAGTATAACAGGCTCCGGGAAAGGTTCCTGCGGACTAAGTAAAATCGGTATCACCACTGTCCGTCTGCTAACGATAAGGCTGAGTTTTAAAGTCATTGCGAGCGTCAGAAGCAATCTCATCAGATTCAAGGAGATTGCCACGTCGCTTCGCTCCTCGCAATGACGGCTAAGAGATTTAGAATTGTCG
>JAZDNC010000006.1:0-35284 GCA_043800335.1 Chloroflexota bacterium | reverse complement strand
GGCAGGTTTGTCCCTGAGACATTAATCCCGGCGCTTGACCAGCTGGTCGGAGCCTACAAGGAGATAAAGAACGACTCTGCCTTCTGGGGGGAGTTTGACCGGCTCTCCCGTGACTACTCAGGCAGACCAACCCCGCTCTTTCTGGCAGAAAATCTGAGTAATAATATTGGCGGCGCCAGGATTTGGCTCAAGCGCGAGGACTTAGCCCACACCGGCGCCCACAAGATTAATAATGCTTTGGGACAGGGGCTTCTTGCCCAGAAAATGGGGAAGAAGCGCATCATCGCCGAGACGGGAGCGGGACAGCACGGGGTGGCGGTAGCCGCAGTGTGCGCCATGTTGAATATTAAATGTGTCATTTACATGGGTGAAGAGGATATTGTCCGTCAGTCGCTCAATGTGTTACGCATGAAACTGATGAGGGCTGAGGTGAGAGCGGTCACCTCAGGGAGCCGGACGCTTAAGGAAGCCATCAATGAGGCGATAAGGGATTGGGTTACCAATTGCCGGGACACGTACTACCTTTTGGGTTCTGTGGTTGGTCCCCACCCTTACCCGGTGATGGTGCGGGACTTTCAGTCTGTAATCGGCAAGGAGACGAAAGAGCAGATAATGTCCAAGCTGGGACACTTACCGGACTATATCGTTGCCTGCGTCGGGGGCGGGAGTAACGCCATGGGTATCTTTTATTCTTTTCTGGCGGATAAAGAGGTGAGGCTGGTTGGGGTAGAGGCGGGGGGGCGGGGGCTTGACACCGACCAGAACGCCGCCACCCTGCTCGCCGGGCGGGTGGGGGTGCTCCACGGAGCGAAATCATACGTTCTTCAGGACGCCCAGGGACAGGTTCGTGATACCTACAGCATCTCTGCCGGGCTGGATTACCCCGGGGTTGGGCCCGAGCATAGCTACCTTAAAGAAATCGGCAGGACAAGCTACGTAGCGGTGAAAGATGATGAAGCCCTTGAGGGTTTCCAACTCCTCTGCAGAACCGAAGGCATCGCCCCCGCCCTTGAGTCAGCCCATGCCGTGTTCTATGCGGCAAAGCTGGCGGGCACCTTAGCCAAAGAGCAGGTCATCGTGGTTAATCTCTCAGGGCGGGGCGATAAGGACATGGATATCGTGGCTAAAGCACTGGGAATGAATAAGTGAGTCGTATCGCCTCGGTATTCAGTAAGCCCGGGCACAAGGCTCTAATTCCCTATGTTACCGTGGGTTACCCCTCGGTGGAAGCCACCCTTAAAATCGCGCCTCTGCTTGCCCGGAGTGGTGCCGATATTATCGAGCTGGGCATACCTTTTTCCGACCCCTTGGCTGATGGGACAACCATCCAGAAAGCCAGCCTCTGTGCCCTGAAAAACGGGGTTACGCCGAAACGCTGTCTTGAGGTCGCCGCTGAACTCAGGAAAAGGGTTGACATCCCCCTAGTCTTCATGACCTACTACAACCCGGTGCTGAACTCTGGGCTAGAAGAGTTCTGTCATAGTTCGGCAAAGGCTGGTATCGACGGGCTGATTGTCCCTGACCTACCTCCGGAGGAAGGAGCGGCACTCGGTATACCCGCAGAGGAGCAGGGCATTGACCTAATCTATCTTCTGGCACCCACCAGCACCGAAGCCCGCATCAGGCTGGTCTGCGATAGGTCGCGGGGTTTTATCTATCTTGTCTCGGTAACCGGCATCACCGGCACCAGGGATAGTCTGCCTCAAGATTTGGAGGACTTTGTCCTCAGGGTAAGAAAGACGGCTCGCCAGCCGCTCTGTGTGGGCTTTGGAATATCCAGCGCCGAGCAGGCGAAGAGGGTCGCCCGGGTCGCCGATGGGGTGATAGTGGGTAGCCGTCTCATCCAGCTCATAGAGTCTGGGGAAGACTTCACCTCGGCGCTTCGCTTCGTCAGCGGGTTGAGACAGGCTTTGGGCTCCTGAAAATGAAAAAAGGTTCGGTTCTTCTCGTCAACACCAATGTCACCCGGCCGCCGGTTAGCCCGGTGGGACTGGAATACCTTGGCGAAAATTTAGTTGATGCCAAAATCCCCCTCAGGATTCTAGACCTTGCTTTCGAGAAAGACTGGCGAGAAGCCCTTGCCAGAGAGCTTGAAATGAGCGAACCTCTCATCATCGGCTTATCTGTCCGCAACACCGATGACTGTTGCTCCGCCACCAGGAAGTCCTTTCTCCCCTGGATTAAAGAGGTGGTGGAGGAGACAAGAAGTTGGACAAAAGCCTTTATCCTTCTCGGCGGGGTTGGTTTCTCAGTTATGCCCGAGGCGGTACTCGGCTTCGTTCCAGCGGATGGTGGTATCACCGGCGATGGTGAGACAGTGGTGCCGGCTCTAGCAGAACGACTATTAAAAGGTGAGGCTATTTATAATCTTCCGAATCTTATCTACAGGCAGGGGGAGCGAATTGTTACAAACCTACGGCAGGACTGTGACCTGAGCCAGCTACCCGCCTACCGCCGCGGGCTTTTTGACAACCAGAGATACGAGGCACAGGGCGCCATTGTTGGCATAGAGACCAAGCGTGGTTGTTCCCAGAGGTGCGTCTACTGCGCCGACCCGGTGGCTAAGGGTAAGAAGGTGCGCTTGCGTCCCCCGGAAAAGGTGGCTCAGGAATTTGAGAGGCTTCTTGCCCAGGGGGTTTCCTGGTTCCATCTCGGCGATAGTGAGTTCAATCTGCCCATAGACCATGCCAAGGCTGTCTGCCAGAAAGTAATCCAGGCGGGTTTAGGCGATAAAATAAGGTGGTATTGCTACTGCGCTCCCATCCCGTTTGATAGAGAACTCGTCCGTCTCATGAAGAAGTCAGGCTGTCAGGGTGTCAATTTCGGTGTGGATTCCCTTGCCGATGAACAGCTCCTCAGGCTGGGTCGCGTCCATACCCGGAGGGATGCCGGTGAACTGGTGCAACTGCTCCGAGAAGAGGGGCTTAATTACATGTTTGACCTCCTCGTGGGGGGACCTGGTGAAAACGAGGCGACGCTTAAAGAGACGATTGAGCGGGTAAAGGCGCTTGATGTCCCGCAGGCGGGTATCGCCGCTGGCGTGAGGGTCTACCCTGGTACTCTTCTGGGTAAGGCGGTCGCCTCCGGCGCGGTTAAGGAGGGTCTTTTCCCCGGGAAGGAGCGACCCGCTCACGAGCCCCTCTTCTACCTTTCACCCTATCTGGGCAGCGATGCCTACGGACTAATCAGTGAGCTTGTCGCGGAAGATAAGCGGTTCCTTTTTTTGAGCGCGCCCGAAGAAAAGTCAAGCTACAACTACGCTGGCGACAGCGGGCTCTCTCGAATGATACAAGATGGCGAGCGCGGCGCCTACTGGGACATCATCCGGCGTACCAGGAATAAGTTCTGACTTTCTGGCTCATGGTTCGACAGGCGTTCGACTGAGCTCACGCCGAAGGCTCACCATGAGCGGTTCATAGTCATTCTCTAACTCTATTCCTGCTCACCTTGAGCCTGTCGAGGACACGATAGACCTAATTCAGGTTACTGGTCAAATACTGACCCGTCCACATGGAGCCGGGTCTCGACCTTCCTGGGACGGAAGGGGTAGCGCTCCTTAGCCCCCGGGGCAAGTTCAATCCCGATTCCCGGGGCATCAGGCACGATGAGAAACCCCTTCTCCAGCTTGATGGCGCTCTTGACTATCTCGCTCTTGGGTGGCTCACCCTCGCCTCTGGGGTACTCCTGAATGGCGAAGTTCGGGATGCAGGCGGCAATCTGGACACAGGCGGCGGTTGAGACAGGACTCAGGGGATTGTGCGGGACAACGCCCACGTAGCGGGCTTCCGCCAGGGCAGCTACCTTCTTGGAGCCGGTGATTCCCCCGCAGAGGCAGACATCGGGGCGGACATACTGCACGGCGCCGCGGGCTAAGAGCATCTCAAACTCCTGGATGGTGTGCATCCTCTCGCCGGTGGCAATGGGGATGTGAATCTTATGGGCAATCTCTGCCATGGCGTCGAGGTTGTCGGGGAGGGTAGGGTCTTCGTAAAAGAAGGGATGATACTGCTCAATCCCGCGACCCAGCACTACCGCCTCCGCCGGGGTCAAACGGCGGTGAATCTCCACGCAGAGGTCAACCTCTTTACCTACCGCCTCGCGGTAGCGTCTCACCGTGTCAATGGCGTCTTCCATCTTATCCACATGGGTCTTGAAGTAGGGCACACTGCGCGGCTCGTCAAGAAATGGCGTCAGGTGCCCCACCGCGGTAAAGCCTGCCTTCTTGGCTCTGATGCAGCCGTCGATAAGCTCCTCTTTGGTGTCGCCAAAGACGTGGTAGTAGACCCGTGTCTTGTTGCGGCACTTGCCTCCCAGAAGCTGATAGACGGGCACGCCGAAGTGCTTGCCCTTGATGTCCCAGAGGGCGATGTCAATTGCGGAGAGTCCCCCCATGATGGCGGCGCCGCGGAAGTGCGCCCAGCGGTAGAGATACTGCCAGTGATGCTCGATGCGGAGGGGGTCTTGCCCGATGAGGTAACGCTTAAATGCCTCGATAGCGCCGGCGGATGCCTCAAGGAATCCCCAGGCGCCCGATTCACCGAGACCGGTGATGCCCTCGTCGGTCTTGACCTCGACAAAAAGGTACTGGTCTATGAGCAGGGTCTCGATAGCGGTGATTTTCACGGTTGACCTCCTTCTGGTTTATTCAGGCGGATAATCTAAGTCCAACCTAGCAAAATAACAGCTTGGTGTCAAGATAGAGCTTACGATTTGAGTAAGGCGAGAAAAGCCCTGACGTCTTCGGGAGAACCCTGAAGCTCACTGGCGTCGCTCACGGTGAGACGCCATCTCTGTTTCAGCCCCCTCTGGCACTCAATGCGGTTCAGGCTGGGGACAAAGTCGCGGCAGACCCTTGGTTTTACCTCCTGAATGAGGCAGCGGGTCAGGTTGTCTTTGCCGTGCTCCAGGAAGATACATTCGCCACTACGCTTGAGCAGGATGTAAATCTCTGGCTCAAGGGACGAAAGCTCATCGGTGAGTTCGGCGAACTCCTTGATTGGCAACCCGGTGTCGCCAGAGATACGGTTGGCTTCATCGGCGCTGAGAAAGACATGGTAGCGGCAGCACTCACCGCAGCGAAAGCAGGCACTCTCTTTATAGCCTGTCTTTGGCTCGGCAAGAAATTCCAGCCCCAGCATGTCCGGTTCAAAATCCGGTAGTTCTGACATTGCTTCACCCTGTATGAAACTTAAAAGACTTTACCCTACTTAGGCTCGCAAGGTCAATATGGAATTTGTCATCGGCTACGCCTGAGGCTATAATGGCTTCTGGTTTGGGAATATGCCAGAGAATGGAAGAGGAGACCTATGCCACTTAGCGATAAAGAAATCGCCGATTTCTACCGCCGTAGCTTTACTGTCGCAGACGGGCTGTGGTTTCTAAAGGTTGAAGAGGAATACGGTTTTGAGCCGGCGCTTGAAATCGATAACGAGGTCTGGAAGGTACTGCCCAAGATTCAGGCGCGGTTCCTCAAGGAGAAGATGGGACTCAGCGAGGGTTTGACGGCTCTCGCCGAAGCCCTTACCACTAGGCTGAAACTGGATGGCTTTGTTTTCAGAAACGAGTCTGGGGGCAAAACATCCCGTATTGTCATTACCAAATGCCCCTGGCACGAGACGATGGTAAAATCGAATAGAAAAGGTCTCTCTGGCAGGGTGGGTGCGACTATCTGTCCGACCGAGTATAAAGTCTGGGCGGCTGAGTTTGGTCAGGACATCGTCTTTTCGCTTAAGGGTAAGCTCTGCGGCGGGGACGAGTCCTGTATCCTTGAGTTCCGGCAAGAGGGTTAGTGATGAAAGCTGCCGAGCTTTTGGTCAAATGTCTGGAAAACGAGGGTGTGGAGTACATCTTCGGCCTGCCTGGGGAGGAAATTCTGGACGTTCTGGACGCCCTTTCCCGGGGCCACATTAAATTTATCGCCACGCGGCATGAGCAGGGGGCTGCCCTGATGGCGAGCGCCTACGGCAGACTCACCGGTAAACCCGGAGTGTGTCTTTCTACTTTGGGCCCCGGAGCGACCAATCTTATCACTGGCATAGCTACTGCTACGCTTGACCGGGCGCCGCTGGTTGCCATCAGCGGGCAGACCTCGCTGGAGAGGATGTGTAAGGAGACCCACCAGTGGCTTGACCTGCCTGAAGTCATGAAACCGGTAACCAAGTGGTGCCACGGAATAAGACTTGCGGAAGGTATCCCGGAGGTGGTGCGAAGGGCTTTTTCTCTGGCGCAGGAAGAAAAGCCGGGTGCAACCTTCCTTGAACTTCCCATGGATGTGGCGACCAAGGATGTCTCGGGCAATCCTCTGAAGATACCGCAAAAGGAGATTCAAGTTCCTACCACTGCCAGAATCAAGACCGCCGTCAGGCTGATTGGGAAGGCGAAGTTCCCGGTGGTCATCGCCGGGGGTGGGGTCATTAGAGCTAACGCCAGTAAAGAGCTGACCGCATTCGCCGAAAAGCTGGGGCTTCCGGTGGCTCAGACTTTCATGGGTATCGGTTCGATTCCCAGAAGTCACCCTCTCGCCCGCTGTATTCTTAATCTTCAGGCTCAGGACTGGTCATCTTCTGGTCTGGATGAGGCTGACCTTGTCATCACGGTAGGCTATGACCATATCGACTGCTCACCACAGTTCTGGAACAGAGGTAAGGTAAGACAGGTGCTCCATATTGACCGCCTGCCGGCTGAGGTGGATGCGTGCTATACCCCTGAGCTTGAAATTGTTGCTGAAATCGGGAAAACGCTTGAGATGCTAACCGGAGTCTGTGAGGTAAGGAAATCTTCTCCGGTGAGTCAGAATGACGGCGGGGCACGGCGTGAGCTGGAACGCTATCAGGGAGACGATTCATTCCCGCTCAAGCCGCAGCGGGTGATTTCTGACCTGAGAAAAGTCATTGGAGAAGACGATATTCTGGTTAGTGATGTGGGTGCCCATAAGCTCTGGCTGGCGCGGCTGTACCCGGCACAGAGACCGGGCGAATTAATTATAAGCAACGGTTTTGCCCCGATGGGTTACGGCGTGCCCACGGCAATCTCCGCTAAGCTGGCGTACCCAGAAAAGAAAGCTGTGGTGGTGATGGGCGATGGCGGGTTCTGGCTGAATGCTCAGGAGATGGAGACGGCGAAACGTTTGGGGGTGGCTTTTGTCAGCGTTATCTGGGTGGACAATAGCTATGGGTTGATTGAGTGGAAGCAGATGAACCGCTTCGGGCGCGCCTTCGGCGTGCGCTTCACCAACCCGGACTTTATGAAATATGCCGCCTCCCTTGGTCTTTCTGGCTGCAGGATAAATAAGGCTCGTGAGTTTCTGCCTGCCCTGTGCGCCGCCCTTAAGGAGAAACTCCCCTCAATCATTGAGGTGCCGATAGACTACGGGGAGAACCACAGGCTTTTAGAGAGCCTTTAAAGCTCGCCCCTATCAGTTTAGAGTTGTCCGTTTGGTTGTAGCTAGTTTAGGGAATGACTAGTTATTCACTTCTATCGTGTCAACCACGATTGCCGATGGGTCTACGGCACCAGCGGGAGTTTTCCCCTCAATAGTAATCACCGAGAAGGCAAAGGTCTCGCCTTTGTCCCAGCTCACGGCTAAGCCCATGTCTCCGTTGGGCTTGCCGGTTGCTTTGGGTACCAAGCCGCAGTAATAAACATAGATTACGCCGTTATGGTATACCGCACCGGGCACTGAGCCTCTGCCGATGAAGCGGTTCTGGGTGTGCGGTGACCAGTTTATGCCATCGGCTGAGGTGGCAAGGTATATCTCGTGCTCCGAGGGCGGTATCTGCGGAGAGGTGGCGTATTTGTAGAACATGAGATACCTGTCGTCCACTTGGATTACCGAGGGGTCGGCGATGATGCCAAAGGGCGGTGGGCTCAGGGCGATTCCTTCGTAGTTCAAGCGTCCGCTCTTCTCATCGTATATTGCCACGTGGATGCCGTTCTGGTAGCAGGTGAAAGTTCTCACGGCGCAGGCAAAGTTATAGGAGCCGGGCACACCGCCCTGGTTCCAGCCGAAGGCGGGGTCATAAGTAAATGTACCCGAGGAGCTTAGCGAGGTCGCCTTGATTATATTTATGCCGAAACTCAGGAACATCAGGTATGTCCCATCATTCAGACGGACTACATCCGGGTCAGTGATGCCGAACCCTGAATCCGAATCATACGAGAAACGCACCCCCGGGTCTTCCCTGAAGTTTATGCCATCGCTTGAGGTGGCGCTGTAAATCCGGTGGGGACCCGGAGCCTTCGCCGGATCAATGTCTAGTGTCGAAGTTCCATAGTAATACAGTCTGATAACCTTGTCGGAAGTCTGGGTGGGGGTTGGGACTATACTAGTCCCGGATGGATTCTCTCAGGGCTGGATGACCTGCGGAAACATTCTGTCGGCGATAGCCAGGAGGGGCAGAGAAACCAAAAGTAGCGCAATCAAAACCTTCAGCCTTGTTCCCATGTTCACTATTGAGACTAACAGAGAGAGAATTAAAAGTCAATTTCCCGAGAAGGGGGAATTCAGTTCTTCCCTCCAGCGTTGCCCACTTGCGGGCTGTGGGCTATAATTGGGAAAATCTGGCTTCTGATGCTACTGTAATAACGGGCGATATTGGAGGCAATAGGTCATGGAAATGAAAGAAGTCGCCGAGCGGATATATCTAATTAAAATGCCTATCTCTGCCGCGCAGGGAGTCCTTTCGGCATACGTCATTCGGGGAGAGAGCGGGGTTCTGATAGACCCAGGGCCAGCCTCGGTTGTGCCCGGCGTTCTGGAGGGCATGAAACAGCTTGGTGTTAAAGAGCTGGAGTACATCATCCCGACCCATATTCATCTCGACCACGCCGGGGGCATGGGGAAGCTGGCGGGAATTTTCCCTCAGGCGAGGTTTGTGCTTCATCCCGCGGCAGTGAAACACGCCGTTGACCCTACCCGCCTGATTGAAGGCACCAAAATGGCTTTCGGCGCCGATTTTGAGAAGGCCTGGGGGGCTATCCTTCCTGTGCCCGAGGGGCGTATTACGGTGCCGAAAGATGGCGAGATACTATCTACCCGGTGCGGGGAACTCAAGGTAATCTATGCCCCCGGTCACGCCCCTCACCATATCGCCATTCTGGACGAAAGGACGGGGGGTCTCTTCTGCGGTGAGGCTTTAGGTGTGCCCAAGTCCGGGGCGGAGCTTTTTCCCCTGCCCTCGGTAGCCCCGCCGAGTTTTGACATTGAAGTTTACCTTGAGACGATGGGGAAGCTGTGCCAACTCAAGCCCAGAACCCTCTTTTACGCCCATGACGGCGTGGGTAGAGAGCCAGAGAAACTTATCCCGGTCGCGGAAGAGAACACCCGAACTTTTGCTGACATCATCCTGCGTGCCCTTAAAGAAGGGAAAAGCCCCGAGGAGATTGGGAGCCGTCTCAATGAGTATATCCTGAGTCGCGTCCAGGTCGGGGCTGACGAGATGGATAGAACCATGACGGTTGACGCCTACACCGGTTACTTTAAAAAGAAAGGAATGGTATAAGAGGGATGAAGATAGCTCGTTTCCAAACCGGAGATATCGTCAAGTATGGGCTGGTTGAGGGTGATAAGATTAGCGGGCTCAAACACAGCCCTTTTTCTCAGCTGGGAGACTCTCTTGAGACAGATGGCATTCTGTATAAACTGGATGACATAAAGTTACTGGCGCCCTGTCAACCATCGAAGATTGTCTGCCTGGGGCTTAACTACCGTGCCCATGCCGCCGAGGCGAAGCTTGAACTGCCCAAGGTGCCGCTAATCTTTATGAAGCCGCCCACGGCGGTCATCGGACCTGGGGATGAAATTGTTCTGCCTGATGAGGAGCGCACCGATGAGGAGGCCGAACTGGCGGTGGTTATCGGGCGCAGGGCCAAGGATGTGCCTGAGGCTGAAGCGAGCAACTACATACTGGGTTATACCTGTCTTAATGATGTCTCAGAGAGGGTGATACAGCGCAGTGATGGTCGGTGGACGCGGGCAAAAGGCTTCGACACTTTTGCTCCCATAGGTCTCTGGATTGTGACCGATATTAACCCCGACAATCTGAAAATAGAAGCCCTGGTAAATGGTGAGATAAAGCAGTCAAGCAACACCAGCTACCTCATCTTCGGCGTCGCCAAATTGGTGAGCTTTATCTCCGGGGTGATGACTCTTCTGCCGGGGGACATTATTGCCACCGGCACGCCGGAGGGCGTCACTCAACTCAAGCACGGCGACACCGTTGAAATCCGGATTGAGGGCATTGGTACACTGAAAAACTATGTTGTCGCTAAGGGGAAATAACTTGTGGGTTGCAGGTTGAAAGTGTTCGATCTCGCTTTTGGCACTGGTGGTGAGCTTTCTGACCACCAGACCTTACCCTTCGACAGGCTCAGAGTGGGTGGGAATATAGCTTGAGCGTGATTCAAGAAATGCTCGTGGTGAGCCTGTCGAACCATGAGCAGGGGATGAAGCATGTGGTTTGGCGGGTATGAATGACAAGGGAGGTTGGTCATGAAGATTACCGGGGTGAGTACAATCTTTTGTGATGCCATCTGGCGGGTGTTCACCTTTGTCAAAGTCACCACCGACGAGGGACTGGTCGGTTATGGTGAGTGCACCGATAGCGCCTCCTCATTCGGCATTGCCGGCTGTGTCCGTGACGTGGAGCCTCTCCTTCTGGGAAAGAACCCGACCGAGGTGGAGAAGCTCTACTGGGAGATGTGTCTCCATTTCCAGCAGAATCCCGGCGGCATCGCCCACAAGGCTATCGCCGGCATCGAGGTCGCCCTCTGGGATATAAAAGGCAAAGCCCTTAACATACCTCTCTACGAGCTTTTCGGGGGCCCCGTGCGCGATAAGATAAGGGTCTACTGGTCTCACTGTGGCACCTACCGGGCGCGCCATCCCCAGCTTTATGCCGATAAACCCAAGCTGAGAACCCTGGATGACATCTACAATCTGGGTAAGGAGGCGGTGGAGAGGGGCTACACCGCCATAAAGACCAACCTGGTTGTCCCCGGTGACCCTCCCAGGGTGATACGGAATCCAGAGCAGAATGTAGATTACGGCACCATTAAGATAGCTGACAGGCTGATAGGCACTTTTCGCGAGGCGGTCGGCGATGAGGTTGACATCGCGCTTGACCTGAACTTTCATTTCAAGACCGAGGGCTTTATCCAGATGGGGCGGGCGCTTGAGCCTTACCGCCTGATGTGGCTGGAGACCGACATCTATGACCCTGATGCTCTGCTCCAGCTTAAACAGTCGGTTAGAGTGCCCATCTGCTCGGCAGAGTGTCTGTATACTATGAAAGGCTACCGGCCTTATCTGGAACGTCATGCCATGGACGTCTGCATGATAGACCTGCGCTGGAATGGCTTCATCGAGTCCCGCCGCATCGCTGCACTGGCTAACTTGTATGAAACGATGGTTGCTCCCCACAACTATGTCAGCCACCTCTCAACCTTCATGTGTGCCCATCTCTGTGCCTCGGTGCCCAATGTGAAGATACTGGAGACGGACTTTGATAGCATCCCCTGGCGCGATGACATAATCACCGAGCTTCCCGAAATTAAGAAGGGCTATCTGAGCCTGCCCAAGAAACCCGGCATTGGGGCAGATCTGAATGAGAAAGAGATTGCCCGGCACCCCTGGCCCAGGTAACTCGCAAAGACTCTGCCGTGTATTGGTATAACAACTTAAGGGTGGGGATTCAAGCTGATGGAGGACGAACAAACGGGTGAAGAAAAAACAGATTGGGCAGAAGCTTAATAAAAATCACCTTCTCACGACCGATGAAGCCCTGCGCCTTCCCCATTGCGATGTCCTCAGGCGGCTGGGCACCTCGGAGACAGGTCTCACGGCAGAGGAAGCGGAGAAACGTCTTGAGGAGTACGGTGCTAATGATGTTGCTGAACGGAAGGAAAAGGCACTTATCCTTGAGTTCCTGTCCCATTTCAAAAATCCTTTGGTGCTCATACTGGTCGGCGCCGCTCTAATAACCAGCTCTCTTGGTGAGCACATCAATTCAACCATCATCCTTGCCATTGTCGTCGCCAGCGTGGCTCTGGACTTCCTCCAGGAGCACCGGGCAGAGAGAGCGGCAGAGGAACTCCGCAATCGGGTTGCCACGATGACTGCCGTGCTGAGAGACAATGTTAAGCAGGAAATAATGGTGAGGGAAGTTGTCCCGGGGGATATCATCGTCCTCGCCGCCGGCGATATCGTCCCGGCTGACGCTCGGGTGATAAATGCCAAAGACCTTTTCGCCGTCCAGTCAGCCCTGACAGGAGAATCATTCCCCGCCGAGAAGACAGAAGGAGCGCTCACAGACAAAGACGTTTCAGACATAACAACATGGCGGAACTATCTCTTTATGGGGACTTCAGTCGCCAGTGGCACCGCTACCGCCGTTGTGGTGAAAACAGGCGCGTCAACCGAATATGGCGATATTGTCCGGAAGAGCGTTGAGAGAAAGCCAACTACCGAGTTTGAAAGAGGAATTCGACGGTTTGGCTTTCTGGTCATGCGGATAACCTTCATTCTCGTCATCTTTGTTTTCTTTATTAACGCCTTTTTCAAACGTGATGTCCTTGAGTCCCTGCTCTTTGCCGTAGCCTTGGCGGTAGGGCTGACGCCGGAGCTTCTGCCTATGATTCTCTCTATCAATCTGGCATCGGGCGCTATCGCCATGTCAAAAAAAGGAGCCATCGTCAAGAGACTGGCATCAATTCAGGATTTCGGGAGCATGGACACACTCTGCACTGACAAGACGGGAACACTTACGGAGAACCGGGTCACGGTTATCCGGCATGTTGACCTGGAGGGGGATGATAATGAAAAGGTCTTTTTATACACGTTTTTAAACAGCCACTTTCAGACGGGGCTAAGGAGTCCGCTTGATGATGCGGTGCTCACCCACGAGAAGGTTGACACCCAGAACTATAAAAAGGTGGATGAGATTCCCTTTGACTTCGTCAGAAGAAGGGTCTCGGTTGTGGTTGACCTAGAGCAGGACAGGTTTATCATCGCAAAAGGAGCGCCGGAGGAAATACTCCGGGTGTGCAACTATTATGAACTTGAAGGGAAGGTCTATGACCTGACCGCCGGTATTCAAACTAAAATCAGGCAGACCCACCGTCGCATGAGCACCGAAGGCTTTCGGCTTCTGGGCGTCGCTTACAAAAAAGTTTCCGAGGATAAGGCAGTGTATTCGATGGGGGATGAGTGTGGTATGGTTTTTCTTGGCTTTATCGCTTTTATTGACCCGCCTAAAGAGACAGCGAGGGAGTCCCTCAAGCTCCTGAGAGAAAAAGGAGTGGATGTCAAAGTTCTCACCGGCGACAACGAACTGGTCACCAGGAAAATCTGTGAGCAACTGGATTTTGACATAAGAAGAATTGTTCTGGGAAGCAGGATTGACCAGTTGGATGATATCGCCCTGGCGAGGGTCGTTGAGGAAGCCAATATCTTTGCCCGGGTAAACCCAGCGCAGAAGAACCGAATCATGAATGCCCTTAAGGGCAACGGGCATGTGGTGGGGTATATCGGCGACGGCATTAACGATACTCCGTCAATGAAAGTGTCTGACGTCAGCATATCAGTTGAAAACGCCGTGGATATTGCCAAGGAATCAGCGGATATTATCCTTCTGCGCAAAGACCTCACCATATTGGGGGAGGGAGTAACCGAGGGCAGGAAGACTTTCGCCAATACGGTCAAGTATATCTTCACCACGACCAGTGCCAACTTCGGGAACATGGTCAGCATGGCAGGGCTCTCGCTCTTCCTACCTTTCCTCCCGCTCCTCCCCACTCAAATACTCCTCAACAACTTCCTCTCCGATATTCCGGCCTCAGCCATAGCTACCGATTGCGTTGACGCGGAGATGGTAGAAAGCCCCACCCGCTGGGACATGCGGTTTGTCAGTAGATTCATGGTCGTATTCGGGCTGATAAGCTCTGTCTTTGACTACATGACCTTCGGGGTGCTTCTCTTCATCTTCCATGATGCGCCTCCCGAATTTCGGACAGGCTGGTTTTTTGAATCGCTGATGACCGAGCTTTTTGTCGCCCTCGTTGTCAGGACAAGAAGGACAATATTCAAAAGCCGCCCCGGCAAATACCTTCTCATCACCTCCCTGGTTGTGGCCGGGATTGCCATAGTCATTCCTTACCTGCCGTTCGCACGCCTATTGGAGTTCCGTCCGATTCCGCCGCTGGTGATGCTGGCACTGATAGGTATCGTTGTTCTTTACGTAAGCTCTGTGGAGGTGGCAAAGAAGATTTTCTACCGCAACCTTAGGCGATAGAACGAAGAGCTTGTCTTTTCCTACAGTAGAAGTGGTTGAGGAGGGAGAAGATGGACATTAACAGTATCTTTAATCTGGTCTGGCTTCTTTTCCTGTTGACACTTTTTATCCCTTATCTTCAGAAGCGTCTGCTTCTGGCTAGGCGGCTTTCCGCAATCCGCTCTCTAGAGAAAAAACGTGGCTCACGGCTCATCACCATGATTCACCGTCAGGAGACGTTGAGTTTCCTGGGAATCCCCATCAGCCGTTACATTGACATTGAGGACTCGGAGCAGGTTCTCCGTGCCATACGCATGACGCCAGCAGATATGCCCATAGACATGGTTCTGCACACCCCCGGCGGACTGGTGCTGGCGGCGGAACAGATAGCCTGTGCCCTGAAGCGCCACAAAGGCAAGGTCACGGTCATGGTGCCCCATTACGCCATGTCGGGCGGCACCCTGGTTGCGCTAGCCGCGGACGAAATCATGATTGACCCGGACGCCGTGCTGGGGCCCCTTGACCCTCAGCTGGGTAGCCAGACGGGTGGCTATTACCCGGCGGTTTCTATTCTCAAGGCGCTGGAGGTGCCTAATCCCAACCGGAATGACGAGACGCTCATACTTGCAGATGTTTCGCAAAAAGCCCTCAAACAGGTATATGATGCCATCTATTCCCTGATTAGCGACCAGATGCCTCAGGACAAGGCGGTGGCACTGGCTCAAGCTTTGAGTGATGGCCGCTGGACTCATGACTATCCCATCAGTCTGGAGAAAGCAAAGGAACTGGGGCTACCGGTGAATGGCGAGCTACCCAAGGAGATTTACGAGCTTATGGAGCTTTATCCCCAGTCCGGACAGCGACGTCCCTCAGTGGAGTTTATCCCAACACCTTACCATCCGGCGACTCCGCCCAAAAAGGAACAGCCTTAATGTTACCCAGAGCGGTTATTCTGGATGCAAAGGATAATGTTGCTACGGCTCTGGCCAATCTTAAAGCTGGAGAGAAATTGGAGCTCGGTGTCTCAGGAAGGCGCTGGCACATTGTTCTAGCTAACGACATCCCTTTTGGGCATAAGTTTGCGCTAACTGAGATAAAATCTGATGCGCCCATAGTGAAATACGGTGAGGCTATGGGTAAAGCCACTGTGGACATAAAAGCAGGCGCTTATGTCCATGTGCACAACGTCGCCTCAAACCGCGGCAGGGGCGACCTGGTGAGGAGTCAGGGATGAGCTTTCTGGGCTATCCGCGTCCATGCGGTCTGGTGGGCACCCGTAACCACATAGGCATTTTCTCCACCGTCGCCTGTGCCAATGACGTTGCTTGGTGGATCGCCCGAAGGGTAAAAAGCAGCGTGCCCTTTATCCATGGTCAGGGGTGCTCCCAGACGTTACCTGACTTGGGGCGAGCGAGCCGTACACTTGTTTCCCTGGGCTGGAACCCGAATTTGGCGGGTGTGCTTCTGGTGAGTCTGGGCTGTGAATCGGTCTCAGTTGACGAGATAGCGAAGGGTATCCGCGATTCAGGCAAGCCTGTGGCGAAGGTGGTGATTCAGGAAAAAGGAGCAAAGCAGGCAGTCAAAGAGGGCATCAGGTTGGCAAGGGAGATGGCAGAGACAGCTTCAAAGATGAAGAGAGAGGAGTTCCTTGATTCTGCTCTTGTGCTGGGAATCAAGTGCGGGGGTTCCGATACTACCTCGGGACTTATCTCAAATCCGGCGGCGGGCGCTCTCTGTGACCGCCTGTTAGAACGAGGAGGAACCTGCCTTTTCGGTGAGACAACCGAGTTTATCGGCGCTGAGCATGTCCTCTCAAGGCGGGCAGTGAACCGGGAGGTTGGTGACCGAATTAAAGAAATTGTGCTCGACATGGAAAAAACAGCGATGGCGATGGGCTGTGACATAAGGGGCGGACAGCCCACCAGAGGCAACATCGCCGGGGGTATAACCACCATTGAAGAGAAATCCCTGGGAGCAATTGCCAAGGGTGGCAGTTATCCCATTCAGGGAGTCTTTGAGTATGGGGAAAGGGCTTCAGGGAAGGGACTCTTTATCGTAGACACCCCGGGAAGAGAGCCGGAGTTTCTCACCGGGCTTGCCGCCGCCGGGGTAAATGTCATTGTCTTCACTACCGGGCTGGGTGCACCCCAGGGTTTTCCCTTTGTCCCGGTAATTAAGGTGACAGGTAATCCACAAACCTGGGCAAGGCTTCCTGAGCATATTGACCAGTTTATTAAGTTTACTGGTAAATCAGGGATAGGTGCTGCCGGCGAGGCACTTTACCGGAGAGTTCTGGCAGTAGCCTCAGGAAAGAAAACGAAAGCCGAGAGACTGAACTATGGCAACTTCCCCAATATAACCACCCTGGGTCCGGTAATCTGAAGACAACTACTTTGTCTTGCTCCAGAGCGAGCGAGGTAATATAATAGGCAAGATTCAGACCAGATAGACGCTATCAGCGTGCATAAGGGGTAGACTGTGGATATTGATGAACTGCTCAAGCGGATGGTGGATAAGCGTGCCTCGGATGCACACTTAAGGGTGCCGAGTCCCCCAATTCTCCGCATCGACGGAGAGCTTGTCCCTCAGGAAGACCTGCCTAGGCTTACCCCCAATGACATGACGCAGGCGCTGGAAAAGACCACCTCTCCGGAACAAAGGGAGACTTTTTTCAGAGAGCATGAACTTGATTTTGCCTACGGCATTCCGGGGGTCTCCCGCTTCCGTGTCAGCTGTCTCCAGCAGCGAGGAACTCTGAGCCTCGCCTTCCGTCTGGTGAGTTTTGAAGCACCTGATATTGATAAACTGGGATTGCCCCCTATCTGCAAGACGCTGGCGTTAAAACCGAGAGGTTTACTTCTGGTGACGGGGCGGACCGGCAGTGGTAAGTCCACCACTCTTGCCGCGATGATTAACTACCTTAATGAAACGGTAAAGCGTAACATCATTACCATTGAAGACCCGATAGAATTTCTCTTCCACAACAAAAACTGTATCATTGCCCAGAGAGAGCTTGGGAGCGATACCAAGTCTTTTGCCGTGGCGCTCAGGCACGCACTGCGCCATGACCCCGATGTCATCGTCGTTGGCGAGATGCGGGACCTGGATACCATCAGTATCGCCATTACCGCCGCCGAGACCGGGCATCTGGTCTTGGGGACTCTACACACCTCCGATGCTCCGCAGACCGTTGACCGCATTATTGACATTTTCCCACCTGCGCAGCAGCAGCAGATAAGACTTCAGTTCTCTCAGGTAATTGAGGCAGTGATTTCACAAGCGCTTCTCCCCCGGGCGACTGGTAAGGGAAGAATCGCCGCCTTTGAGATTCTGATGGGGACTTCGCCGGTCAGAAACCTCATCCGCGAGGGTAAAACCTTTGAGTTAGCCAATGCTATGCAGCTCGGTAGCAGAGATGGCATGCAGACATTGAATCAGGCTCTAGCGGATTTGGTCAAGAAGGGCTTGGTGACGCAGGAAGAAGCTTTGACTAAGAGCAGTAGCCCTGAGCGACTCCTCAGGTTAATTCAGTTCAGTTCCGGTTAGTCTCTTATTTAGCTGTCAAATCCGGTTTGTTCTGATTGTGGGAAATCACGACGAAATGAATCTTCATGCCACATAAGCAAAGTAAGAGGAGTAATCGTAGTGGGCAGCGAGAAGGATAAACCTCGGATTTTTTATGGGTGGTGGGTGGTCTTTGCCTTTGCCCTGATTGAGCTTTTCTTCGGGGCGACTTACACCTCTGGTTTTACTGCTTTCGTCAACCCGATTGCGGCGGAGCTTGGCTGGACTTACGGCGCAATCTCTCTGTCCTCCACTGTCCGGGGTTTTGAATCGGGGCTTTTATCGCCGTTCATCGGCGTCTTCGCTGACAAACTCGGCCCGCGGATTCTTTTCTTCTGGGGCGTTATCATCGCCGGGTTTGGTTTCTGGTTCTTCAGCACCATTCACTCCCTCTGGAGCTTCTACGCATCATCGCTGGTCACTGCTCTGGGGTTCAGTCTGGCGGGGCATGTGGTAGCTCTTACCGCAGTGGCGAGGTGGTTCAAGACCAAGACGACTCTGGCGATGGGTTTCGTCCTGACCGGGCTGGCAGCGGGAGGACTCCTGGTGCCGCTGGTGGTATGGCTAGTTGACCGGTTCGGCTGGAGACAGGCACTGGTCGGCTTTGCTTTCGGCTCATGGATACTTGGCATCCCCCTGGCTTTGCTGGTGAAGAATCCCAATGATGCCTCGAAACAAAAAGGCAGTGGGACATCTGCGCCTCGGGAGGAACTGAAAGGAGCCACGACCAGGGAAGTCCTGAGAATGAGGAGCTTCTGGCTTCTTTCCACCGCGGTATTTTTTGCCGGGGTTTCCGGGGTGGCGCTTATGGTTCACCAGATACCCTATCTCGTCTCTATCGGCTTCACCCGCCAGACCGCCGGCGTTATGGCGAGTGTTTTTGCCATTTCAAGTATTACAGGAAGGGTGTTGTTCGGCTGGCTGGGTGATGTCTTTGAGAAGAGATGGTGCTTCGTTGCCGCCGCCCTCGCGGAGGGAGTTGGGGTTATTGTCTTTGTCTCAGCTAGAAGCCTGTGGCAGGTGATTTTCGCCCTGGTACCACTGGGAGTTGGTTACGGTGGGACGATACCGCTCCGGCCGGCATTACAGGTTGAACTCTTCGGCAGGAGAGCCTTCGGCACGGTGCAGGGGCTTCTATTGGTATTTATGACACTGGGCAGTATGATTGCCCCTCCCTTCGCCGGCTGGATGTTCGACTTAGTCAAAAGCTATCGCCCCGCCTTTCTCGTCCTGTCGGTGTGCGCATTTATGGCGATTCCGACGATTTTGCTGGTACGCAAAGAGACTACGGCGAATTCGACTTAACCTCCTCTGTGTTGGGACTGATTGAGTTCGCCTATTGATTAAATGATTGGAGTCTTCGTCTCTTCTGTTATTGCCTGCACTGAGTAGCCCTCTTTTTCTATTGACAAACCTAGCTGTATGTATTAGAATTCCTGAAAACTTCATCATGAACTTCTTATCAACAAATCAGGGATAGACTTGTGACTGATAGCCATAAGTGTAGGATGGCTCAGTGAAAGAAAAGGAGGACTAAATGAGGGCAGCAGCAAGGGATGTTCAGCAAGCTCTGGAGAAGCTCACCGAGGGACAGACGGTTAGCTACAAGCTACCTGAGACCTTCGGCGGGGAGTTTGCCCATGTTCAGCGAAATCCGGAGGGCAAGGGCAAGAAATACATCTTGAGCCTGGAGAAGACACAGGCGGATAAACCAACCGGCAAGAAGACCCTCTTCATGGAACATAATAGCGCTTTGTTCGTAGCTAAGTGGGTAAACCAGTTCTGGGGGGAGAAAGTCTAGCCGGAACGTTTGATTTAAAAGATAGCTAGCCAATCAGTTGGCAAAGCCTTGGCTTTCAATAGCGGACAGGGTTTGTTCTCTGTCCGCTTTTCTATTTGCCAGAAAGTGGGCCTCGGGAAGACAAGCCCGCCCGATGGTAGCTGAACTTTTTTCATAAGCTACGTATTCTAACCGCGCACTAGCAGTTTCTTAATCTCAAGCCAGAAGATGCTGATGAATGGCACTGCGACAATATACAGCCAGTCGTTCCGGCTTAATACGGTGACCTTCATCACTGCCTGAGCGAAGGGGACGCTGGTGATGAAGACAAAGAACAGGATAGCGGCGAGCGCCCAGAGCGGCATGATTTTGTTACTGAAGAGCCCTATCCGCCACAGGGGCTTTCTCATTGAACGCATGGTGAAGGCAAGGAAGATGTGTCCGATAAGCCAGGTGCCGAAGGCGATGCTTCGTGCCTGGGTCACGTCTCTGCCGGCGTAGGTGGCGATGAGGTAGTTAAAGACTACGGCCAAGGCTAAGCTCAGACTCGCTAAGGAGATGTTGACCAGCGTCCTCGCGTCAATGAACTTCTCCTTGCGCGAGCGCGGCGGTCTCTTCATGCTGTCCGGCTCCATGGGCTCGGCGACAAAGGTGGCTGAGGCGGCTAAGTCCATGAATAGCTCTAGGAGCACAATCTGGATGGGGGCAAAAGGCAGGGGTAGCCCGAGCGTCAGAGGCACGAGAAAGCTCAGTACGAGGGCAACCTTGACACTCAGGTAATACATGACGCCCTTTTTCAGGTTGTCATAAATCTTTCTACCTTCTCGCACCCCGTCAACAATCGAAGTGAAGCTGTCATCGGTGAGAACCATGCCGGCGGCTTCCCGGGCGGACTCGGTGCCGGTCTCACCCATGGCGATACCGATGTCGGCACTCTTGAGCGCCGGGGCGTCGTTAATCCCATCCCCGGTGACGGCGACCACTTCGCCAAGACCCTGGAGAGCTTGCACAATCTGGAGTTTTTGCTGGGGTGTAATCCGGGCAAAGAGGGGACTTATCTTCAGTTTCTCTTTCAGCTTGCTCTCACTCATCTGAGCCAGTTCGATTCCGGTGACAGGCTTTCCCAGGGTTTTTATGCCGACCTCCTCGGCAATTCTGGCGACGGTAAGGGCATGGTCGCCGGAGACGATGATGGTTCTGATGCCGGCTTCTTCGGTGGCTCTGATTGCCTCGCTGACGCCGGGGCGTGGCGGGTCAGCCAGTCCGACCAGCCCCAGAAAGGTGAGGTCTTTCTCGGCATCGGACTGCGTCACATCACCAGAGGCATCAAGCTTCCGGTAAGCCAGGGCGATGACCCGCATCGCTTCTCCAGCCATCTCTTCCGCCTTGCTCAATATCGCTTTTTCATCTTCGGCAGTTTTCGGTCTCCCATCAGCCATCTGACTGCTCTTCGCCAGAATGACCTCCGGGGCGCCCTTGGCGTAGACGTAGCTTCCGCCATTTTGTTCATAGACGGTGGACATCATCTTTCTCTTGTTATCAAAGCTGAACTCCTGCAAGAGCCTGTACTGTGCTGGCAGCTCTTCAGGTATGTTGCCGTTAGCTCTGGCGGCTTCAAGGAGAGCGACCTCCATCGGGTCGCCGATGTAGCGACCCTCAGGCGACTTCTTCAGGTGAGAGGTGAGGGCACCGGTTCTGAGCAGGCTGATTTCAGTAGGTGAGAGGTTGCCGGTTAAATTACTTGTCCGTTCAGGCGTCGCCAGCCTGACGACAGTCATTTTGTTCTGCGTGATTGTCCCGGTCTTATCGGCGGCGATGACGGTAACCTCACCCAGGGTCTCGGCGGCTCTCAGGCGTCTGATTAAAACATTCTTTTTGGAGAGGGCGAAAGCACCCAGTCCCAGCACCATGGTGATGATGATGGGTAGCTCCTCGGGAATGGTGGCAAAGGCAAGGGAAAGCCCGGTGAGAATCATCTCTTGGTAGGGTTTGCGCTGGATGATGCCTATAATGGGGATGACAGCGCTGAAGAAAACGGCGACCCAGACCAGAAGACCAGCGAGTTCACGCATCGCCTGCTGGAGTGGAGTCCTCGGTTCTCTCGCCTCAAGTACCAGCCCTGTAATCTTGCCCAGTTCGGTTGCCATGCCGGTGGCGGTGACGACACACCTGCCTCTACCCGAGGTTACGGTGGTGCCGGCGAAGACCATATTGCTCCTCTCGGGGAGTGGCATCGGCCCGGGAAGCAACTTATCCTCTTTCTCCACAGGAACAGATTCGCCGGTAAGGGCTGACTCGTCAAGTTGTAAGCCAAAGGACTCAATTACCCTGGCGTCGGCGGGCACCTTGACCCCCGGCTCCATTGGGACGATGTCTCCTGGCACGACCTCGAAGGCGGGGATTTCCAGGTAGCTCCCGCCACGGATGACAGGGGTGGTGGATGGCGATAGCTTGCGTAAGGCGGCGATGGCACGTCCTGCCCGGTAGTCGGTGAAGACCTCGGTAAAAACCAGCGCGGTTATGACGGCTAAAATGGTCAGAGCATCCCTGAGTTCGCCCCAGACGGCGTAGAAGATACCGACCACAAAGAGAAGCCGAATCATCGGCTCGGTGACTTCGTGGCGGAAGATGCGCCAGAAGGCGACTGTCCTCTCCTGAGTGAGCCGATTAAACCCGAACTGCCTTAGCCTTTTTTGCGCCTCCTCGGCAGAAAGCCCGGCAGATGCAACGCTCCCTGCTTGTGTCAAGACCTCTTCTTTGGGTAATGACCAGGGTTCCTTCATGATAGCCTCCTATGGGGAGCATCGGGCGAAATTTAAGCTGTAGTCAGTTTTTAGAATGCTTTTGACAGTTATTCAGATGAGTGTCTTTATTCTTCAATCCGGCAGCCCGGCGGTGAGATTGACAGTACCGGTAGTGCCGAACTGCGGATGACCTTTTCGGCGACACTGCCCAGAGCGAGACGAGAGACACCTGAACGTCCATGAGTGGTGAGTACAATAAGTTCAATCTGGTTTTTACGGGCGAAGTCCAGTATCTCTTCGGCGGGTTTGCCCTCTTTCACGGCGACGCTGGTTGTGATGCCTTCTTTCTTCAGTCCTACCGTCAGCTTATTAAGGTATTCGGTGGCATCAGCCGTCGCCGCCTCAGTTGCTTTGCGCCGGAAGTCCTCACCGATGCGCCGCGTCATATAGTATTCGGGCATGGGCTCAAGCACTCTCAACAGGACGACCTCGGTTTTGGGGCTGTCCTTGACCATGGTTCTGACGTCTTCCAGACTGCATTCCGAAAAGTCAGAGCCGTCAAGGGCGACCAGTATCTTTTTGTACATCGATTCCTTTCCTTTAGCTTCTTGTAAGGATGCCAATTCCAGTATAGCACGTTACCTTGGATTATTTAATATGTCCTGAAGCTGTTATAATACTAGGAGGAAGGGTATACAAACTTGACATAATACTGGCTTGAGGAAGGCAAATTAGGAGACATAGATGGCGGAAGAAGCCATAATCTCAATCAGGGGCACGGAGTGGCAGGTACTTCTGACCGGACTGAGGCAAGAGCTCAGACACCGGCGCGGCACGCCGGATTTGACTTCCGGCGAAGGGATGCTTCTTGACGTTGGCTCGCCACAGATTATCCAGGTGAGGAGTCTGGCTCAGGCTGAGCCTCTTGATATCGCCTTCCTCTCCGAGGGGCTGGTGCTGGTTGAGGTCTACCGCAAAGTCCCCGGCGGTGAGATATTGAACTCGACCCTACCCGTCCGCTACGTTCTTCAGGTGAACGCGGGAGAGCTCATAGGTATTGACAGCGGCGACCGGGCGTCTTTGGAAAGACTGCCGGCTTAATTCACAATAAGGAGTAGCACATGCTTCCAGATGAACTCAGGTTTAGCGCCGAGCACTTCTGGGTAAGGGATGAGGGTGGGGGCAGAGTGAGGCTGGGCATCACCGACTACTACCAGGGCCAGCTTAACAACATAATCTTTATTGAGCTACCCAAAATTGACGTGCAGTTGCGTAAAGGCGGGGTTCTGGGCTCAATTGAGTCATCCAAGACGATAAGCGACCTCGTCTCTCCGCTGAGCGGCAGGGTGGTCGGGCTGAATGACCTGCTCAAAGATAAACCAGACCTTATCAACAAAGACCCTTACGGCGCCGGCTGGATGATAGTGATGAAGCTGGACAATATGAAAGAGCTTGACTCTCTTCTTTCTGCCCATGAGTATGAGACGCTCACGGCTAAGTCCACTTGATTTTGTTTTCCAGTAGCGTTCTCAGGTAAAATATAATAACTGACTTTTCGTTCAAGCTTCTTCGGGCGCTCTACTGAACTACCACGGGAGGGTGGGATGGAAACAAAGCTAAAGACTATTGCCGAACTGAGAGCCTCTGGCTACAAGCCTTTGCCAGTTAGAGAAGAGATGCGGCGCAACCTCATTTCTAAGATTAAAGCGGGAGAGAACATGTTCCCCGGTATCGTTGGCTATGACTCAACCGTCATTCCCCAGATTGAGAACGCCATTATCTCCGGGCAGGACATCATCTTTTTAGGGGAGCGAGGGCAGGCGAAATCACGCATCATGCGTCAACTCGTCTCGCTTCTGGATGAGAAGATACCGGTAATCAAGGGCTGTGAGATTAACGATAATCCTTTTGCCCCCGTCTGCCGGCAGTGCCGGGACAGGCTGGCTCGGGAGGGAGAAGCGACCGAGATTAGCTGGCTCAGCCGGGAAGAGCGCTATGGGGAAAAGCTGGCTACGCCCGACATCACCATCGCCGACCTCATCGGTGACGTTGACCCCATCAAGGTGGCGGAGGGGCGATATCTCTCCGATGAGCTGACCATCCACTACGGGCTTATCCCGCGCAGCAACCGTGGTATCTTTGCTATTAATGAGCTACCCGACCTCGCCGAGAGGATACAGGTGGGGCTTTTCAATCTGATGGAGGAGCGTGACCTCCAGATAAGAGGCTACCGCGTGAGATTGCCACTGGACGTGTATGTGGTCGCCAGCGCTAACCCCGAGGACTACACCAGCCGGGGCAGGGTCATTACCCCGCTGAAAGATAGATACGGTGCCCAGATTCGAACCCACTATCCCATGACCATCGAGGATGAAATCACTATCATGGAGATGGAGCGGAGACAGTTTACGGCGGACGGACTGGAGACGTACGTCCCGCCCTACATAAAGGAGATTATCGCCGAGCTCACCCACGCCGCCCGACACAGCCCCGACATCAATCAGGGCTCGGGGGTAAGCGTGAGAATGTCAATCGCCAACTACGAGACAGTTCTGGGCAATGCCTTAAGAAGAGCCATCAGACTCCGTGAGAATCTGGCCGTGCCTCGGGTGAGTGACCTTGCCTATGTTCATGCCTCTACCTCGGGTAAGATTGAACTGGAGGGTTTTGAAGAGGTAAAGAACGAGCGGGTCATCGATGAGCTTATCGGCAAGGCGGTCAAGAGCGTCTTTGGCCGTTACTTCCGACTTGAGCGGCTGGCGATGATTCTGGCTGCTTTTGAGCAGGGACTCAGCGTGGAGACCTCGGACATGCTACCGGCACGGGACTACCTCGGTATCGTGCATGATATTGATGGTATGGTAGAGGCGGTGGGGGCAGTGGATAAGTCGGAAAAGCCCGAGAGGGTCGCCGCTGCGGTGGAGTTTATCCTTGAGGGGCTTTGCGTGAACGAGAAACTGAGGAAAACTGAGGTCGGAGGGAAGGCGGTTTACCGCCACTAAGATGAGCCACTATATCTACAGCCGGTGGATTGGCGGTGAAAAAGCAAGCTTGGACAAGGATGAGCTTATCGCTGAGCTAGGGCGCAATCTCCTCTCTGACGGGGACTTAAGCTACGCCCTCTGGCGACTCCAGTATGCAGGTGCCAGGGATAAGTCGGGGAAGTCCCAGCCCAGCCTCCAGGAAATGTTGGAGAAGCTACGCAAGAAGCGTCAAGACCAGCTGGATAAATATAATCTCGGTTCTATCATGACTGAAATCCGGAAGAGACTGGACGATGTTCTTAGAGCGGAGGAGGAAGGAATTCAAAAACGGCTTGAGGAGGCAAGACGCGGGGAAGCCGATGAGACCAGCCCCTTGACTCAGGAGATGCGGCGTAATCTGCGCCAGGTGGTCGAGGAGATGGCGGGGCATAACCTTAAGAAGCTCTCCCAACTCCCCGGAGATGTCGGTAGCAGGATAAAGGGACTTACCGATTACGAATTCATGGATGAGGCAGCCCGTCAGGAGTTCCAGGAGCTTATTGAGATTCTTAAGAAAAACGCCCTTGAGTCTTACGGGCGTGACCTTGCCCGGAAGCTTGGTGACGTTGATGCTCAAGGTATAAGAGGTCTGGAAGAGCTCACCCGGGCTTTAAATGAGATTCTGGAGAAGCGTCTCAGGAGTGAGGCGTTTGATTTTGAAAGCTTCATGCGTGAGTTCGGTGAAGTCTTTGCTCCCGATGTGCCCACCACACTTGAAGAACTAGTCGAGCGTCTGGCGCGTCAGGTAGCTCAGGCAAAGTCTTTACTGGATAGTCTTCCCGACGGGGACAGGGAGGTAATGGAGGAGCTGATGCAGTCCCTCCTTGATGATGAACTGGAGCAGGAGATGTCCCGGTTGTTACTTAATCTAGAGAAACTTAATCCTAGCGCTGCCAGACACCAGCGCTATTTCTTCGATGGTGACGAACCGGTCTCCTTCGGCGAAGCTTTGAAGCTAATTGACGAGTTACAGAAGATTGAGGTGCTGGAAAACCAACTCCGGGAGTCCCAGTACCGCCACGACCTTGACATGATTGATGAGCAGTTGGTGGAGGAGGTGATGGGTGATGAAGCGGTGGAGGAGCTTGATGCCATCACCGATATCACCCGCATCTTGGAAGAGGCGGGTTACCTCCGCCGCGAGAATGACCGCTATGAGCTTACCCCTAGAGGGATGAGAAAAATCGGTGAGAAGGCTCTCCATGACATCTTCGCCCGGCTGGAGAAAGACCGGAGCGGGGGGCATTCAAGTATCGTTACCGGCTTGGGAAGCGAGAGACTGGATGAGACCAAGCCCTATGAGTTCGGTGACCCTTTGTTCTTGAATCTGGGAAACACCCTGATGAACGCCCTGCACCGTGAGCCTCACTCTCCACCGCTCAAGCTTGAGGTTGAGGATTTAGAGGTCTTCCGCACCGAGGAGCTCACCCGCTCTGCCACTGTGCTCATGCTGGACTTGAGTCTTTCCATGCCTATCTGCGGCAACTTCCAGGCGGCGAAGCAGGTGGCGATTGCCCTTGACGGGCTAATCAGGAGCCGTTACCCAGAGGACAGCCTCTTTCTCATCGGCTTCTCAAGCTACGCCCGCGAGATTAAAAAGAAAGACCTCTACTATGTGAAGTGGGACGAGCTTGACCCTTATACCAACATGCAGCACGCCTTTTACCTCGCCCGCAAGCTCCTCGCCAAACTGAGATGCTCTAATAAGCAAATCATTCTCATCTCCGACGGCGAGCCGACCGCCCACAATGAGCGGCAGGGGTTTTTCTTTGAGTACCCGCCGACACGGCGCACCATTCAGGCTACCCTGAAAGAGGTGAGAAACTGCACCCAGAATGGTATTGTCATCAATACCTTCATGCTGGAGCGAGGCGATTACATGAGCGGCTTTGTGAACCAGATGGCAAGAATAAATAAGGGTCGGGTCTTCTTTGCCCGCGCCGATAACCTGGGACAATATGTTCTGGTTGACTACATCGCAAATCGAGAGAAGCGCCTTAGTGGCTAATTCTGCTGATGATGTTTCTGAACTCGGCTTCGGGGTATGCCTTGAGGGTCTCAGTGCGGAAATTCCCTGCGCTCACCGAGCTGAGAGCTAATGCGGGGAGGGCTTCGTCGCCGGGGCTCAGGATGAGCACTTTACTCTTTTTTGACTGCCCTTACCTTGATTGAAGCTAGCTTATCGGCTAGAGCTTGCTGGACTTTCTCCGGTCGGCGTCTGGAGACCCAGGGGGTAGCCTCAATGACGGCTATTTCCTTAAACCCGGCACGTCCTATCTTACCCAGATACTCTTCTTTGGGTAAAGCCCCGGCGATACAGCTTGCCCAGCTCTCCGGGTCATTCTTTATCTCGGGGGGAAGTTCCCCGATGGCGACGATGTCGGAGACCATGAGCCTGCCCCCGTGTCTCAGCACGCGGAAGGCTTCTCTGAAGACGGCATCTTTGTCCGGGGAAAGATTGATGACGCAGTTGGAGATGACAACATCAACCGATTTGGCTTCAAGTGGAATGTGTTCTATCTCACCCAGACGGAACTCGACATTGTTCAACCCCATCTCGCAGGCGTTCTCCCTCGCCATTCTAATCATCTCCAGGGTCATGTCCAGCCCGATTACCTTTCCCCTGGTGCCTACCTTCTGAGCGGCGACAAAGCAGTCGAGCCCGGCACCGCTACCCAGGTCGAGGACTACCTCGCCCTCTTTGAGTTCGGCTACGGCGACGGGATTGCCACAGCCGAAGAAGTTGTCCTTGGCGCTGTGAGGGAGGTGAGCAATCTCTGATTCTGAGTAAAGCTCACTCACCCTTGACGGGGTTACCGGCTCAGCCAGACGACCGCTGGCAGAAACCGGCGCTCAGCAGGAAGTTTTTTGGGCAATACGGCTTGCGTAGTGCTTTATGACGAACTCTTTCACGTCTTTACCGTTCATCGCTCCCTCCTGACGGGGCACTTGTTTTCTCTTACGCTATTTTATCGGTATAGCGGATGAAAAACAAGCTGGTATCATTGGGTTAAGCTGTTGAAAACCAGTTGTCATTGCGAGGAGCGAAGCGACGCGGCAATCTCCTTCAACTGAAAGAGACTTTTCGCTCAATTCGTAATACCCACGAATGTTAACCAGTGGCATAAAAAATCATTTTGCTTTACACTGTATAGGTAGGACGTATGAAGGAGGTTGCCGTGGCTGATACCGAGAAATTCACCGTTTCGGGGAAAGAGTTTGTCGAAAAGGTAACTGTTTCGGGAAAAGACCTGGTTGAAAAGGTCAAGGAGATTATCCGCCAGGGTAATGTAAAGCGCATCCGTCTGGTTCACGAGGGCAGACCATTGATAGATATTCCCTTGACCGTCGGGGCATCTGCGGCGGTGGTCACCGTTCTCGCGGCGCCGGTTCTCGCCGCAATCGCCGTGATTGCAGCTCTGGTCACCGAGTGTACCCTTGAAGTCGAGAAGATAAAGCTTAAGAAGGACTAAGGCTTTACATAATGGTGAAGGCTGGGGTGGGGGCGAGAAGTCTTGCCCTTTTCATTGACCTCGCCAGCGTGGGTACGCTTTTCTCTCCGATTACCTATGCCTACTCCGGTAAGTGGGTGATGACCTTTTCGGAGCATCGGGCGATGGTCACGCCGGTTTTTCTGGCTTTTCTATTTACCCTCTTTGTTATCGTCTTCAGCTACTTCATCTTTATGGAAGCGCTTCTCGGCTGGACAGTGGGGAAGTGGACGATGAGACTCAGGGTAGTCGACGAATCGGGTAACCGTATTGGTCTCCTCCGGTCTCTCATCAGGAATCTCCTCAGGCTGGTTGATGGCTTACCCTTCTTCAGCATCTTCGGGATTTGGCTCATGCTCTCATCGGGGGTGGGACAGCGCTTCGGTGACCGCATCGCCCGGACTTATGTTGTCCCTTACGTGAAGTAAACATAGAGCCGATTATAGCTCGACAACCGGTCTGACGGGATCCGAGAACAGCTCTCCAGTAAGAAAACAAGGAAATAAATGCCTTAGTTAGGTCGTCTGGTCATTTCCCGTCTGATTTCCCCCACCACACTCAATCTTTTCAAAGAATGATGGCTAGACTTATTTCACGGGTTAATATTAGAAGTGTGTCAATGACTCAATGATGCTTAGCATTTTGCATGTTGGGGCAGGCATATGTGAGCCTGACTGGTAGAGGGGAGTGGCAAATACATACCCCTCTACGTGGGGCTATTTGGCTTATCCCCCTTACCTGCCCGTTAAGACAGCAGCGATGACTTTCGACAGCCTTTAGAATGAATAGTCCATCAATTTAGAAGAAGTTGCCTTCTCTGCAAATTTAACGCTCTGTGTTTAAAAGATGGTCATTAAGAGAAAGATAAACGCCATGCCTGCACAGCCGACTAGTAATGCCACGAGAATTCCTATGAATGGCTCTCGCAGGTGAGTGCTTATCCACTCCTGGAACGGATTCATCTGCACAGATTTGTCCTGGCCCGGGGTAACCTCTGTGACCTGTGCTTGAGCCGGGCGTTCTTTCGTAGCTATGTTTGCCATTTCTACCTCCTTCTGGAATATTGTGAATACCCAGATAAAGTAATAAATCACTTTGTAGTAACTAATCACTTACATCATATTCTATAGTTCTTATTTTGTCAAGTCTTCCTTTGATTCAACCAAAGAGGCTTTAAGAAAATTACAATTTTTAAAGATATGAGAAGCTGAATAAAAGGACTAGCCCGGCAGCGCGCCGGGCTAGTTGGTCTAACCTGCAAGAACCCTTACAAATCGCGGACGGTATGCTCAAGCCCAAGCTTCTTCAGGGTCTCGGGAAGAGGTTTCCCCGTCTTCTTGTCCCAGCCCATAAGCTCGTAGTAGCGGGTTCTTATCTTGTCCCAGTCCTGAGCCGTGGAAAGTCCCTTGGAGGGCCCATCAGGGACTGCCGAGCCGTACCTCGGCGAGGGGGCTTCCATCTCCGGCTTGAGCCCGCATCTGAAGTTATACATCCTTAGCTGGTTGACCGCCCGGCGTCCGACCGCCATCGCCTCATCCTTGGTGAAGTTCCAGCCGGTGGCGGCATTAAGGGCTTCGATGTCCAGCCCCAGTTCCTGGCAAGCCTGCCGGCACACCACCAGGGAGTCCTCGAAAAGCCTTCTCCCGTTCAGGTTGGCGTTTTCGGTGATGACATGCTCCCAGTTGTGCGGGTCGGTAACCGGCTTGAAGCCGAGCTGGTCAGGCTGTGGCATACCGCCAGTGGCTTCAATTGTTCCCGTGTTGGAGAAGCAGGTATCAAAGAGCTCGTTCCAGGTGATGCGATGGTCATGCCCGCGGGGTGCAGTCCCCTTCATGGTGTGAATGGCGAACTTGGGCGCATCTCCACCGATGCGCTTCGCTGCCCGCATCGCTCCCTCCGCTAGAATGTCGCCGAATCCGTCGCGGTTGGCAATTTTGTAGAGCATCTCTTTTGTCGCGGCAACATTCCCCCACTTCATCTCCAGCCCGTCGCAGTCATCCTTGGTCAGGAGACCTTTCTCATAGCACTCCATCACCAGCCCAATGACCCAGCCCGACTCATTACAGTCCATCCCCAGGGCGTCGTTTTCGCCGGCGAGCATAATTGTTGATGAGACATCAGTGACACCGGTGGCGGGACCAAACGAAGCCATAGACTCGTATTCCGGCTCTTCTGTCTCGTAGCCGGCATAGGGCCCGTCCGGAATCTTGAACATGTAGCAGTGGTGTCTCTGGCAAGCCCAGCATGGTTTGCGTCCTACACCAAAGGTCTGGCGGATGTAGGGTGCCTTATACTTGTCCCAGTCTGCCTCACTGATAGGGTAAATGTTGGTGGTGTAGTTTTTGATGGGTAGCTGGGGCGACCTGGCGCCCACGCCGCCGATAGTTCCCCAGAGGTATCCTCCGCCCCCACCGACCGCCTTGGCATGCTCAAAAATAGCCTGTGCGGCGTCAGCGAGACTCTCGGCGTCTTTTACATTGACGACCTTGCCACTGCGTGCGGCGGCAACCGCCTTGAGCTTTTTGGAGCCCATCACCGCCCCTATCCCGCTGTGGGCGGCGACATGACCCTTGTCCCCGGCAATAGCGGCGAACTTTACCAGGTTTTCACCGGCGGGGCCTATGCCAATCACGCTCAGTTGGGCGGGGGTTAACTTCAGTTCCTCGGCGATTTTGTCACCGATGACCCAGGTGTTCACCCCGATGAGGCTGCTCGCCTCTCGAAGCTCGGCTTTTCCCTCATGCAGGTAGAGGTAGAGCCACCTCTTGGCAATTCCCTGCACGATGACGCCGTCGAAGCCGGAGAACTTCATGAAGGTAGCGAAATAGCCGTTAGCCTGACTGGAAGCCGACATATTGGTATTGGCGCCCTTAGTTACGATTGAAATTGTGCCCGAGCCACCGACCCTGGTGCCGGTAAGAGGTCCTGAGAAGAACATGAGGCGGTTCTCCGGCGAAGACCAGTCCGCCTTAGCCGGAACCTCATCGTAAAGGTATTTTGCCGCCAGAGAGGTTCCCCCCACGTATTTCCTGAGGGTTTTCTCATCGAGTTTCTCCTCCGTGATTTTCTCACTGGTAAGGTCTACTCTCAGGATTTTCCCGGCATAGCCATAGAGTTCAGCCATTGACAACCTCCTTTATATTTTTAGCCTATTTTAGCCTCCGCTGAAAATCGTGGTAAGGAGGACTCTGTCGCCGCTATTCAGCTTTATTTTGATTGCATCAGGCAATTGCTGAACCGTGTCATTCAGCATAATCATGAGCTGATCGCTGGTTTCCCCACTTTCAGAGTCGAAGACAGCGGTGCGGGAGCTCTTATTAACGGAAGCAAGGTCGGTCAAAACGTCGCCGATGGTGGTGTCATCCCCTATCTCTTTGTCTAGGCTCAGCCAGCCTGAACTTTGGTTCTTGAGCAGGCTGGCCAGTAAGGGGGAAATCCTTAATTGAATCCTGCCCATTGGGATACTTCACTCCCCGGCCAAATTGTCAGGGCCTGTTCAATTCTAATCGTAATGAGACGTTTCGTCAAGCTATTGTAGGCTACAGCAAAGCTGCTCTCAATTAGTGATTGATGCACATTCAATCCGTTGTGAACCTTGACAGACTTTCCCGTTGGTGTATTATTGGGGCATTGTTTGGTAAAGGGGGATAAGATGGTACAGCAGACAGTGGAAAAGGCAGTCCAGGGCGGGAAACACATCGGCAGGGTCTTGAAAGAAGACGGGGTACAGTATTACTTCGGTGTCACCGGAGGGCACGTATTCCAGATTCAGGTGGGACTCGGCATGGCGGGGATAAAGTTCCTCCATGTCCGCCACGAGCAGACCGGCGCTTACATCGCCGACGGCTACGCCAGAGCCTCAGGCAAGGTGGGTGTCTGCATCGGCACCGCCGGACCCGGTATGACCAACACTATAAGCGGTATCGCCCATGCCTGGCAGTGCAAGAGCCCGGTGGTCGGCATCTACGGACAGCACCCCACCTGGGAAGACGGTCGCCCCGCGGAGCACGAAGCCTACGCCGTGCAGGAGTTAACCCACTTCACCAAGTGGTCGATGCGTATTATCAGCCCTTACACCATCGCCTACTTCACCAAAAAGGCAGTCCGCGATGCTCTTACCTACCCGCAGATGCCAGTCGCCCTTGAGATTCCACTGGACATCCTGAACGTAAGGTCTACCACCGCCCAGCAACAGGGCTGGGTGCCCAATGCCTACAAAGACCCGGCACCGCCGGCGGCGGACGCGGCTTCGGTGGAGGCGGCGGTCAAAATGTTGCTCGCGGCACAGAGACCGGTCATCGCCGGGGGTGAAGCCGTGTTCTGGTCTAACGCCGAAAAAGAGCTCCAGGAGTTTGTTGAGCTCATAAATATCCCGGTAATCACGAGAAGGGTAGGACGCGGTGCCGTTCCTGAAAACCATCCCCTCGCTTTCAGCGGTCGCGCCAGGGCGCAAATCCTGCGGGCTGCCGATGTCGCCTGCACCGTCGGGCTTAACCTGGGCTTTCTGGAGGGCTACGGTGCCTGGGCGGCTAAGGCCAAGCTCATCCAGATAACTGAGGCGAAGAGTGACATCGAGACCACGGCGCCCAGCGAGATGATTATCATCGCCAGTCCGAAGTCAGCTCTGAGGCAGATGATAAATTGCGCCAAAGACCTCATCAAAACCAAACCGGCACGGGAAGCCTGGCTTAAGCAGGTTGATGAAATCAAGACGACAGATAGAAAACGCATGGAGGAGGATGTTGAAAAGAACCGGCAGAGCGTCCCCATCCATCCCGCCGTGCTGGCCAGGGAGACCTGTGATTTTCTCGATAAGGATGCCACGATTGTGCTTGATGGCTTTTCCGCCAGCCACTTCATCACCGAGAGATTCGAAGCCAAGCACTCCGGGGCTGTCCTTGACTCGGGCCCCTGGGCAGGGGTCGGGCACGGCGTCGGCATGGGCATCGGCGCCCAGCTTGCCAAACCAGGCAAGCAGGTCTGCGTCATCATGGGCGACGGCGGTATGGGGCTGGGTGGTTTTGATGTGGAGAGCGCGGTCAGGGCTAAGACCCCGGTCTGCTACATCCTGAGCAACAACAGCGCCTGGATTGCCTTCACCGGTCCCATGTTCTTGAAGGCGGTGCCGGTGATTGGTGAGCCAGCGACCTACAGCCCGTTCTTCATGGCGCCGACCAACTACGCCCAGGTCTTCGCCGCCATGGGGGTTTACACCGAGCGGGTGGAGAGACCGGAGCAAATCCGACCGGCGATGGAGAGGGCGTTCAACTCCGGGAAAGCCTCGGTCATTGACGTGGTGGTCAACCCGGCTATCCCGCCCACGATGGGCAGGACGACTACAATAGGGGACAGGGTCAAGTCCATGCTGGCGTCCTACATGGACCCCGAGGACTTCCCCGACGAGATACGCAAGGAGTATATTGACAAGAAGGATTAGACTGACTTAAGAAGAGCATCTTTCAACTATAAAGCCCCTTGCTTAAAACAGGGGGCTTTTGGTTTTACTTAACGGTATACCTCGTGGAGACGAACCCGTGCCCATCGGTTCCACAAGGTCTCTCATATTGATCTTCGTGTATGCATATTCTTTGCAGGGAATGATTCTGGTATTCTTCCTCTTCAGATTTATGCCAGCTTTAGCAATCGAATCAGATAGAGCAGACTTACATTCTTTAGATCTTCTGCTCTTACCCATCTTTGCTTCTAATAAAAACAAAACGGTTTTATTGTTTTCAAGCTGTATGAACACGCCATCCCAATCAACTTCTCTTTCACCACTTTGTTTATTGTATAGATGTACGTTTGACCCAGATACTAGGAATGTATCTCCCTTTTGTCGTCTCATCAGTTCCAGCATTGCTTTGAGTTCCCAGTTTCTAGACGGACTTAATTGTTGCCCTTCCTTCAGTTCTCTCGACATCCCTCTAATCCAATCACGTCTTTTTACCTCTCCGTCAATGAGGTCTATGTGATAATCCCGTATGTTAGTCCCCGCGGCAAATCTGATTGTCAGATCTGGACTGATGAACGTCGACAATATTTTCAAGAAGATTTCCTGCGCAGGTTTACCTATTACGAAGTTTAATCCTCCGTCTTTGACTAGCCAGTCATCGTAGCATCTTGTTAAGTAACCTACTATCGTCCGAAATAATTTAGTGAGTTCTCGGTATCTTAGATTCCTCTTGGCAAAAACATCCAAGATACTTCCGCCTGATGTGTAAGAGGCCGGCGTGATTTGAAAATCGGCTTGAATGCTAGCTTTTGCCTTTAATTCGCTCTGTTCCTTATGGAATAGGCAATCACATCTTTCAAAAAGGTCAGTCGGCAATGAGTTAATTCTGCATATATGCACTCTTTCTGCCGGTTGATAATTGCCCAAATTGTGTAGCTTGAGCTGATACAAGTAATTCGCCAG
>JAZDNC010000094.1:0-2277 GCA_043800335.1 Chloroflexota bacterium | reverse complement strand
GGATTAGTCGTCTCCAGGGCCACCTGCTGCTCTCGAAGCACGCTGAGGACGTCAATGAGGTATCTTCCGTTGAAGGCAATCTTCGCCTCTTCACCTTCAATAGTAGCATCAATCTCGCCAACGTCGTCGCCTATCTCCTCGGACCGAGCTGAGATCGTCAGCTTGCCGGAAGCTAGCTCACCACCAGCCGTCATCACCAGACGGACAATGCCACTACCGTCTCGCGCAAATATGGAGGCCGTCCTCGTGGCTCTTAAGAACTCCGCGACATCAACTACCGCTCGGGTATTGTAGCTTTGCGGGATGAGCTGGGTATACTGAGGAAACGTACCCTGAACGAGCTGGGACACCAGCTCGGTGTCTTTCAAGCGGAACAGGGCCTGGCTCTTATTGGGGTTCACCGTTATGTCAATCATCTCCTTCCCATCGGAAATCAGCCGGTTCAACTCGGCCAGAGTCCGGGCTGGAATGATGACCTCGGTGGGCTGCTCAACCGGGGTTACCAGGGGCAGTTTGTACACAGCCAGTCTGAAGCCATCGGCGGCCGCCAGTGTCAGCAGGCTATCTTCAAACCGGGCATCAACGCCGGTAAGAACAGGCCGGGTCTCCTCGGTGGCCGCGGCAAAGACAACCTGACTGATGCCCAGACGTACCGCCTCTACCTCAACCCTGGTGGCAATGCCTTCGTCGATCCTGGGTATCGGCGGGAAATCCTTGGCGTCGACTCCGCTGATGCGGGCTTCATAGCGGGCGCACTTCAGCTCCAGCGTCCGGGTGCGCGGGGAAAGGCTGATATCGATTCTGTCGTTAGGCAGGGAGTTGACAAACTCGGTGAGCAGCCGGGCAGGCACCGTAATCGCTCCCTCCTCCTCAACTTTAGCCCCGATCCAGTAGCTGATAGCCATCTCCAGGTTTGTCGCCACCAGCTTTAGGCGGGACTGGTCCGTGGCCAGGAGCACATTATTGGTTATCGGCAGGGTGGTCCTGCTGGCTACCGCCCGGCCGACAATACCGAGCCCTCGGCTGAGATTCTCTTGAAGACACGATAGTCTCATAGCGTACCCCCCAGAACAATACTAACCAGTAGCTGAGTAGTATACACTAATAGACGGTTCTAATCAAGCTCAGTAGCCGCCGGTCCGGATACTGTTACTCCTTCAGTCTCCGCTCTCTTTGAAAGGCGAAGGAACAACTGTGAAAGAAGTAGGGCTTCATATTTGAACTCCCGGAGTCTATGGGAGAAGACCGAAGTTGTCACCTGCCAGCCAAATGCAGAGCCTGGCTGCGAATCCTCCCGGTCCTGCCGAATTGTCGCACCACTCTCTAGTGAGGAGAGGCTCATGCGGGTTACTCAAAGGGAAGCGCGGTGGCAAGAACCGACGGTTTCATCGGCTATGCATCGCGGAGGAAGGTAACGAATGGCTGTCTCTGGAAGACCTGGCGTACTTTTCTCGCGGCGTGCCCCCGGTGGCTGACCTGGTTTTTTGTTTCCAGCGGCAGCTCGGCCATTGTCTTACCAAGCTCGGGGAAATAGAAGATGGGGTCGTAGCCGAAGCCCTCTTCACCCCTGGGCTCGAAGGTGATAAGACCGTGACATTCGCCGGAGCAGACCCCCACCTCTCCGCCAGGTATAGCCAGCGCGATAACGCAGCGGAAACGGGCGGTGCGCTTCTCCCACGGCACTCCTTCGAGGCGTGACAACAGATAGCTGACCCGGTCCCGGTCCGAGGCGCCTTTGCCGGCATAACGGGCAGATAGCGGGCCGGGCTCACCACCCAGGGCATCAACCTCAAGCCCGGAATCATCAGCCAGAGCCAGCAGCCCGCTTTCCGCAGCCAGGGCAACTGCCTTCAACCTGGCGTTCTCCTCCAGGCTTTCGCCCACCTCGTCAACCACGGTAGTAATGCCTGCTTCAGCCGGGGTAACCAGTTGGAGAGGAAGGTCGTCGAGGAGGCTTCTGTACTCGCGCACCTTGCCCCGATTATTGGTTGCCAGAAGAAGTTTCGACATTATCTCCGGTTAAACTTGCGGAAAGCCCTCGGAGGCTTTCCCGCAGACTCCTGCTCTTCGAACCTCGGCACCGACACTGGAAAACGTCTTGGCACTCTAGAAGTCGGTAAACCTGTTTGCCACCTTCTTCATGACCTGGGGCATGGTAGTATATTCCATCTCTTCGAGAGGCAGGCGGTGCGGCTCGAAGGGGCCATGACGGCGCATCATATCAGCCATTTCGTTCGCCTGGTGACGGGCCAGATCGTACGATTTGTCGGCAAACAT
>JAZDNC010000081.1:0-21003 GCA_043800335.1 Chloroflexota bacterium | reverse complement strand
TCTGAAGACCCCGCCCTCTACGCCTCCCTCCAGATGGGACTACCCGGCATGACGGAAGTCCATGAGCTGTTCCTCAGCAGCGCCAGGCTCTGGCAGGATATGGTCAAGGACGGAGACCGTGCCGCTTTCATCAAGCGTATGAATAAGCTAAGGCGGGTGCTTGAGGCGAGCGACCCCGAATTCGGACTTGCCTACGAGAAGATGTACCGCCTTGGCTCAGGGAGGTAGATAGCTACCGCTCGTGGCGGCGCATATACCTCAGCCAGAGGTAACCCGGGATACCGAAACCCAGGGCGAAGATTGAGCTAACCAGCATGGTAAGGAACGCCACGTCGCGCCAGAAACCCTCCGGGAAAAGGACGGTCATGTAGCCTGGGGCTGACCAGTAAAGGTTACTGAAGCTGAGCTCGTGGAACTTGAGAAATAGACCGCTGAAGTCAAGGGTACTCCCAACGGCAAGGATGAGGAGCAGTCCCAGCGTCAGCCCTGAGCCGGTAATAAACGCCCGGCTAAGATTGAGACGGCTCTCCCGCCCCAGCAAAGAGACTGCCAGGTAAAACAGGATGTAGCCGAGGGAGATAAAAAGTATCCGGCGGTCAAGCCTGATTAAGTCCTTGACGTCCCTGAAGTGAACCAACTCCTCTTCGGTGAATAGCGGCGAGGGCTTGCCGTCTCGCGTGACTGTAATATCAATGAATTCGTCGGCAGAATTGAAATACTCAGGGAACTTGAGCGCAATGGTGTTGAGCTCCTCGTGCGTGATTCCCGACGCCTCCGCCACGTCATACTTCTCAAAGCCGTAGCGGTAGATGGCGGGGGTGGCTATCTCCCAGCTTATGGCGAGCGACAAACAGAAAAGTGGAATCGCCAGGATAAAAAGCCATCTGCCGATAACTTTCAACAATCTCATCTCAGTTCCATACATTTTAGCCATAAGCGGGGGGAAAGCAAATCTGCCTCAGGCTGTCAACCCGGGGAAAGCCCGGAAGCTCGGCTCACCGCTTGAAGCATCAAAAGTACTAAGTGACAAAGTACCGAAGTACTACTAAAATGGTTTGCTTTTGCCAAAGGCATATAATATAATTCGGCTACAAAAGCAAAAAGGGGGGTGAATCCAGATGAAGAGACTGCTTTCCCATCACGGCGAGAAGGGCTTTACCCTGGTGGAACTTCTGGTCGCCGTGGCAATCCTGGGTATCCTGGCGGCAATCGCTCTACCCAGTCTGGTCGGGCTTACCGCCGACGCCAAAGCTCAGGCAAAGGTGGCTGAGACCGCAACGATACAGACGGCGATGGATGCGATGATGGCGAAAAAGACAATCAGCGCCGTTACTGCCGAGGTTGTCGGGACCAGTACCTTTGTCGCGCTGCCGGCTGGCGCTGGTGCCGACCCTCTGTATCCCAACTATCTAAGGACGGAGCCGGTGCACGGCACCTACACCTGGGATGCCACCGGGAGGGTCACCTGTACCAACTATCCTTAGTCAGTCCCGGGTAGAGCCTAAGTTCTAAACTACGGTTGAAAAGAGTCCTGCGGGGGTTGTTAACCCCGGCGGGGCTCTTTGTATTTTCAATCGGTGACTGCTGCCCTGATTTGGCTACAACGAGCATGGCGAACTTAGTTTCAGACAAATCGCCAGGTCGCTTGTGCTTTCTCGCAACGGCATGGGTTAGTTCCCCGCCAAGAATGTGAATGGCGCCTGTTTATTTTTCGCTCAGGCTGAGCTCGTATTCGTAACCAGCCCCGCCGGACAGGGAAAGCGAGACGATGGTGACCGCAGAAAACCGCTGGCTGTTCTTGAGAGTACGGACGTAGCTGAAGACGTCCTCCGTGCTGGCGCTCGAGCCACTTATGGAGATGCTCTCGCCGGCGTAACTAATCTGTCCCAGCTCGAGCGAGGTTTCGATGGGCGGCGTTGTCTGGATGAGGTGGTACACCATCTCACCTGTGTTCATCTGAACACGGATGCGGTTATCTCTCAGTGCATTGAGCCTGTCGGTCAGAGCGGCTGTTTTCATGTCCACTGGTTTGAAAGACTCTTCCAGTTTGGTGATGTTGCTTTTCAGCTCGTTTATCTCGTTCTGCTCAACTCGGGCAAGGTTCTGTGTGGCGGTTGCCTCGTCCCTCAGGGTGCCGATTTGGGCTCTGGTGTTCTGAGTAAGGTAAGTCAGGAGTATGATGATAGCCAGGCTTACGGTTATGGCTACTGGAGCCACCACATTAATCGGCGAGATATGTTTGGGGCGGTAGACCTCGGGCAGGGCATCGAAGTTGACGAGGGAGTATTCGAGAGCGTTTTTCCCCCGCGCCGTTTCTTTGAGATTAAGTCCCATATTGACCGTGAACTTGAAGGCGTCGAAGCCAGATGGGGCGTGCATCGGCGGTGGCAAAACCGAGATGGAGTGGTTCAACTGGCTCTGAAGGGGGCTCCAGCTATCGGGGGCCCGGGCAAGGTCACCGCAGACAAGTATGGGGACAGCCGGGTCCATGGGCTGGTCGGGCGCGCTGGTGTTGTAGAAGGCGATGGTTCTCTCAATTTCCTCGGCGATAATGGCTAATCGGTTGGTCAGTGATTCTGTCTCGCTGGACAGCTGGAGGCTGCGAATAACCTGGGGCACCCTGTCCACCATGACGGCGAGGTCGAGGACTGTCCCCTGGACATTGACCACAACCGCCCGGGGTAGCGCCACCGAGCGGCAGAACGCCAGGGGGCCCAGGTCCATGAGATAAGGGTCAAGTCCAGCGCCGCGGGCGATGCGTACCAGGGCGTCGGTAGCGTTTCGGGGGAAGGCAGCCAGGAAGTAGCGCCTTTCGTCCCCCACCTTCATTATTGGTTGATAAGACAGATAGACATCATTCATGGCTACGGGCAGTACCCTTTCGGCTTCGTTCTTTACTGCCTCAGCGACCATGGTTTTTGGTAGTTCCGGCATGCTGATGATGCGGTAAAGGGAGTTCAAGCCGGAGAGTCCCAAGATGACCCTCCTGGCATTTATCTTGAGAGTCCTGAGCCGCTCCCGGAGAAGCTGACCGACCTCCGCCTCGTTAATGATGACGCCTGAGCTTACCAGTCCGGGAGCGAGAGGAATGCTTGCCCACTTCTCCACCTCCTTCCCGTTGCTGAGGAGGAGCTTCAGGTCGGTATTCTCAACGTAGAGTGAGAGCTTTCGCGCCATGCTTAACCGCCCTCATAGGCATAAACCAGAATTGAGATTAAGAGGTGGGGTTCCTCTGAATCCAGCCGGCTCAACTCAAGCTTGTTGATGCGGGCACTCTCAAACAAGGGACTGACATTCAGTTCTTCAACGAAGTCCACGAGGTTGCTCAGCTTCCCTTCGGCCTCCATTTCAAAGCCGTAGGTAGCGTAGTCGACTTCATCTATCTGTTCGTAAGTGAATTCGCCTGAGGCGAGAGAGATAACCGTGAGGTCCAGGTCGCCGGCGAGCTGGGTGAGCGCCTCGCTATATGTCAGGCTGTCAGCGGTGGTGGGGAACTTCTGCTCAATGTTGCGCAGGGTGGACTGAGCCAGATTGAACTTGTCCTCCAGCTGGGTAAGCTGGGGTTCCAGAGAGCGTTTTTCTGAAGTAAACTGGGACAGTATCCTCTGGGCGGTACTTACGTTTTGACGCAAAATCACGCTCTCCTGTACCTGCCTGGTATAGAAAGAGAAAAGAGCGGCGGCGGCGGCGAGGAAGATGCCTACCACCAGCATGAGGATGATGTTCTTGGAGAGTTTCAAGAAGCGTCCTCTCTACTACCCGTTGCTTGGGTCAGTATCGTGGGGCAAGGTACCGCTTTGGGGGACCGCGGCGGAAAGGCGATAGCGCCGGGTCGCGTCGGCGGGGTGGGGGCAGGATTTAGCTTGGTTGGAGCAGAGCCTGTGATGGCGATAGCTAGTTCCATGTTATTACCGCTCCGAGTGGTTGTACCTTGGTTTTATTTTGAACCAGATTATAGCAGGTGCATCTGGTTTCTACAAATAGATGGAGATTAACTGTTACACTCATTGAATTCATGCCCTAATTGTCCGCAACTAGGTGAGTATTCTTTTCCTCATCCTGACTACGGAGATAAGGAGAAAGAGACAGCTCAGGCCGATGATTAGGAGGAGCGACCAGAGCATATCCAGCCCACTGCTACCGTTCACCAGCCCCCGCGCTATGGCGACCACTGGTGTCAGGGGGGCTATCCAGCTCAGGTCTTGGATGACTTTGGGAAAGGAGGTGATGGGAAAAAAGACGCCGCTGAAGTAGAACATGGGGGTGATAAAAAGGGTGTAGTAGTAGTTAAAGGTGTACATTGAAGGGACGATAGAGGTGTAGGACATGGCGACTCCCCCGAACAGAAGACCTTCCAGAAAGGCAAGAGCGGGTAGAAGCAGTGCCCAGGGTGAACTCACCAGCCCGAAAACGGCAGTGACCGCCAAGATAGCCGTCGCTACCATCGCCGAGCGCGTGGCAGCCCAGAAGATTTCTCCGATGATGATGTCCTCGGCGCCGAGGGGAGTAGCCAGAATGGCTTCGTAGGTCTTGCGGTACTCCATGCGGGTGTAGGTACCGTAGGTGCACTCGTAGGTGGCGGCGTACATGGCATAGCTGGTGATGATGCCTGGAGTGATGAACTCCAGATAGCCCTGGTTGCCGACCCTTCCAACATAGACACTGAGACCAATGCCCATGGTAAGGAGCACGATTATTGGTTCGGCGATGTAGCTCGGTACCTCAAAGTGCCAGAGCCTCAGGAAGACATCGAAGTTGCGTTGCCAGAGCCGGATGAAGCGCCAGCTGATAAAACTCATTCGTTTAGCTTCCTCCCGGTGAGTCTCAGAAAGACGTCCTCCAGCGTCGCCGGACGGTGTCTCAGTCCTTCGCTTGAAGCGACCAGTCCGCCCAGCGGCTCTCTGGATTCGACATGGAAGACGAGGATGTCCTCGGGGGTATCCTCAAAGTCAAGCTTGCGCCGGTTTAGCTCCCGAAGGATATGGCTCCTGTCCTCAGAATCAACCTGTACCTCCCATACTTCCTGACCCACGTGGCGGCGGATGAGGTCTTCCGGTGTGCCCAGGCTGAGAATTTTACCCTGGTGCATGATAGCTAATCGGTCACATAGGATTGAAGCCTCTTCCATGTTCTGGGTCGACAGGATTTGGGTAACCCCCTGCGCTTTCAGCTCTCGAATCTTCTGCCAGACCAGGTGTCTCGCCTGGGGGTCGAGCCCCGAGGTCGGTTCATCAAGCACCAGAATCCTGGGCTGGTTGATTAACCCCCGAGCAATCAAGAGCCGCCGCTTCATCCCCCCCGATAGCTCCCTCAGGTTGTTTTTGAGTTTCCCATCCAGCTCAAAGAGCTTCAAGACCTCAAGACTGCGCCGCTCTGCCTCTTTTCTCGGGATGTCGAAGTAGCGGGCAAAGGTGGTCAGGTTCTGGAGCACGCTCAGGTCCTGGTCGAGATTGTCCTCCTGGAACACTACACCGATGCGGGCTTTGAGTTCCCGGGCGTGGGTCTTTAGCTCTTTGCCCTCTATCCAGACCTCCCCCGACGAGGGTGGGGAAACGCCGGTGATGAGGCGGGTGAGCGAGGTCTTGCCGGCGCCGTTGGGACCCAGGAGACCGAAACACTCGCCCGCCTCCACGGCCAGATTTATTCTGTCTACCGCCGTAAGGTCTTTGTACTTCTTGGTCAGGTCTCTGGTGACAATAATTGACATGAATAGCTATTCCGATTATCTCAAACTTATGAAATGATAGCAGTCCCAGGGGGCAAGAGGCAATAACATGTAGTGTACTATCGTTCTATCTAAATGATTAAAGCTTGATTGTCACGCGAACGAAACCAATCAATGTATTTGTCATTGCGAGCGGAGCGAAGCAATCCGTCTCTTCATGGCATTCAGAGAGCAGTTCATCGGCACTTTGCCTGCAATGACATAGAATTAACATTGCATAAGGCGAAGCTAATACGTGGGTATCTTTAGTGCCTGGAGCGGTAGATTTCCTGGATACAGTCGCAGATGTACTCTTTCTGCTCCGAAGTAAGCCCGGTGCTTGAGGGCAGGAACATGCCCCGCCGTCCCAGTTCCTCAGCCACCGGGTAGCTCTCACCCCTGAAGAGTCCCAGCTTGTGGAAACAGGGCTGGTAGTGCATCGGGATGAAGAAGTCCCTGGTTTCGATTCCCTTTTCCCATAGCTTCGCCCGGAGCTCGTCCCGCGTCATGCCGAACTCATCCTGAATCAGAATAGCGTACATCCAGTAGACATTCCTTGCCCACTCCCTCTCGGCAGGCAGGGTGATACCGGGGATCTCTTTAAGACGGCGGTTATAGTCGGCGGCGTTCTTTCTTCTCATCTCAATATACCGCTCAATCTTCTCCAGCTGGGCTACCCCCAGCGCCGCCTGCAGGTTGGTCATACGGTAGTTGAAGCCAATCATCTCATGAAAGAAGTGTTTTTGCGGCGAGTGCGCTTGGTCTTTCAGAATCCGGGCCCGTGTCGCCAGTTCCTCGTTATCGGTCACCACCATGCCGCCTTCGCCGGTGGTGATAATCTTGTTGGCGTAGAAGCTGAAACAGCCCGTATCCCCGATGGCACCGGCTTTTCTCCCCTTGTAGAGCGCCCCGTGCACCTCCGCCGCATCCTCGACGACATAGAGGTGATGTTTTCGGGCGAGCGCCATGATGGCGTCCATGTCGCAGGGATGCCCGTAGAGGTGGACGGGCATGATTGCCCGGGTCTTCCCGGTTATCCTGGCTTCAATTTTGCCGACATCTATATTCCAGGTCACCGGCTCTGAGTCAACGAGGACGGGCGTGGCGCCGGTATAAACGATGGGGTAGAGGGAGGCGGACATGGTGAGGGTGGGCACGATAACCTCATCGCCCTTACCAATGCCTTTGGTCACCAGGGCGAGGTGAAGGGCGGTGGTGCCACTGGTGGTGGTAACGCCGTACTTACTGCCACAATATGAGGCAAACTTCTGCTCAAACTCGTCAATGTAGCTACCGCGGGAAGAAATCCAGTTGCTCTTAACGCAGTTTGTCAGATACTCCAGTTCTTTCTCACCGAGCAGCGGCTCGCAGACCGGAATCATATGCTTTACCCTTTTTCTTGGATGACATAATATGGCTGCCGCTCAATAGGAATGCCCCATATAAGGTCGTTCTCAAGCCTCTCCAGGGTGATGTTGAGCCCGTATTCGTGAGCCTGGCAGAGGGGACATAGGGCCGGGTACTTGCGGTCCTGCCGTCTCAGGATGTCGTCGAGGCTTTCTTGCGTCGCATCGCCCAATCTCAGGTGGTCGGAATCAAGCTGGAAGCGTGGGTGGGATGAAAATTCACAGTAGTAGAGCGCACCATAGGGATTGAGTCCACGCTTGAGCAGCCCGGCACGGCAGACTGAGCTCTGGCGCAGCCCGGGCAGGAACTGGCTTGCCTTTGAGTCGAATTCACCCTCCGCCACGCCACGGATGTCAACCTCAACGCCCCAGTCGCCGCATTCAAGCTCTTCAATCTGGCGCCGGACGGTCGCTTTCTCCTCAGGAGTAAAGTCCCTGACCATTCCCATGGCTTCCAGCCGGGAGTGAACAGAATCAGCTCCGAGGTGTCGCGCGAGGCGGGTAAACTCAGTCATCTCATCATGGTTGTCAGGCTGGAGAATCTGGCTAAGCCCGATTCTGGCAGTTTTCCCCAGCTTGCTTCTCAGCTTAATCAGCTCGGTAATATTGTCCAGGGTTCGGCTGAATAGCTCATTAGCCGTAGTGAGGCTATACTTCGGAAACTGCACCCGATTATAGGTCTCGGCTTTAGCTCCATTAACGCTGATTCGTATCTGGTAGCACTCCAGTGCCGCCTCACGGGCTTCCGGACTGAGAGAGACGCCGTTGGTGTAGAGCCTGGTCCTAAAGCCCATTCCGGCGGCCAGTTTGATGTATTGAGGGGTCAAGGGGTTGACAAAAGGCTCTTTCCCGCCGGAGAACCAGACTTCCTCGACCCCGTTTTCGCGGCACTCTTTAAATATTCTGGTTACCTGCTCCAGGCTCAGGGGTGTTCCCGCCCGGTTGTACTCGCCGTACTCATAATCACGGCTGAAGCAGAACTTGCAGTGGCACTGGCAGGCGGGACCGGCGTGAAACTCCAGGATTAGGGGAAATACCCTCTTGCCTGAAAGGACTTCGGTAAGATATTGGCTATGGCTGTGGAGGAGCTCGCTCGTCTCCCGGGTGAGACGGGGGTAGCGGGAGTTGTTAATGACCTGTCGCTGCAGCTCTTTGTCTTTCTGGATGGAGCGGTAACACCTGAGTAGCTCAGTTTTGGAGATACCAAGCTTCAGTGCGACTTCCTGGCTTGACAGGTCGGGGTGCTCTACCAGTTCCCGGACTACTGATTTAACCCTGAGTGAGTAACTTTCCTTGACCAGTGCCATGCTTGCTAACCTTTCTTGAAGCCCCTGGTGTGCCGGCTGACTCCAATCATGCCTTCTGGGCTTGTTAATGATAACGCTTCTCGCTAAAAAAAGCTACTTAGCTTCGCTCGGTAATTAGAATTTTTCAAGTCAATCTTGTGTCTGTAGTTCAGAAAGGCTGACTGACATCGGGCAACTCCGCGATTGGGGCGGTATGAATGTCTGTGTTGTTCTTTATCTTGCTAGCTTATTACGCCAGTAGTTGAGCAAGTCCTCCAAGGTTTGTTCAAAAGGTATTTGCGGCTCCCAACCAGTCTCCTTTCTAAACTTCGACGAATCGCCCTGGAGTATCTGCACGTCTGAAGGCCTCATACGAGTTGAATCCTGTCTTATCTCCATCTTCTTCTTACTCATAGATAGGAGCAGTTGAAGAACCTCTTGTATCTTTCTAGTTTTTCCTGAACAGATATTATAGGATTCTCCGAATTTACACTTCTCTAGAGCTAGCCAGTAAGCTCGCACAATGTCGCGGACATCTGTGAAATCCCTTTGGGCACTTAGGTTCCCGACATAAATTACAGCTTCCTTATCTCGCTCAATGTCGGCTATTTGCTTGGCGAAGTTTGATTCAGCAAAGACATCACCCCTTCTTGGGCCGGTGTGATTAAAGGCGCGTGTGATTACAGTTTTCAGCCCGTATGAGTGATGGTATTGGAATGATAGTTTATCCTGGGCAACTTTAGATACGCCGTAGGGAGAAAGAGGTCGCAATGGATTCGTTTCTCTAATCGGTAGTTCATCGGGGTAAACCAGCCCGTATTCCTCGGAACTACCGGCGACGTGAATTCTGGCTTCGGGGGCAAGCCTTCTTGTTGCCTCGAAAAGATGTATCGTGCCAATGACGTTAGTCTCCATCGTATCTGCTGGAGCTCTCCAGCTCATAGGGACGAAGGATTGTGAAGCCAGATGGAAGATGTAGTCCGGCTTAGCCTCCTCTACTGCCTGCTCGCAGGAGTGTCCGTCTCTTATATCAGCCTCGATGAGATGAATTTTGTCTTTGATGTGCTCTATATTGTCGGTTCGGCTTCTCCAGCGTAGTGTGCCGTATACCTTTAGTCCCTGTTCTAGTAGATATTCAGCCATATGGCTCCCTACGAAACCCGTTATGCCGGTAATGAGCGCAGTCTTAGCCAAATTTCACCTCCCACTCGGGCTGGTTAACGACTTAGTTGAAGTTATCATTTTCCAGTTATTGTGTAAATATCCCATCTTGAAATCTATCCAGCCCCATGCATAAGTAAAACCAAATAAAATAACCATTAAGCCAAGCCAGAGAAGTTTTCGGGGATTTCTTTTCGGGCTACGGAGAATCAAGGGTAGAACGACAGATGGTGAGATGTGAGGCGCTGGTATGCCGTTCTTCTCTTGCTGAAGATGAAGGACGGAGTTTCTCCGGCGTTGACTGATAAAATCACGCAGGTTATCCGGCTGCTTGGTATAGGTGATAGCATCGGGGGCGTGTATTACTCTGAAGCCTTTGCGTCTGACCATAGCGTCAATGTAATGTTCTACAGCAATAGCATGCGGAGGCAGCCTGTCAATCAGGTTTTTCCGGATTGCACTGAGGCCTTCCTGGTCTACCATCAGTATTTCAGGTTCATAAAGCCAACGGTAGGCAACGTGAGCCATGTAGCCCCATAGCGTTTCGGGGTCATTTATTGGTACAGCCCGACCTACAACCGCCCCGACGGTTGGGTCGTCTATCAGGGCTTTGATTAAATGTAGTATTGCTTCTGACGTCGGCTCGGTGTCGGCACAGCCGATAACCAGAACGTCACCACGGGCGTTATCAAGTATCAAGTTTGTCGCCGAGGCTTGTCCGCTTCTTTCCTTCTCCGTAATCAGCTTTATGATGTGGCTTCCTTGCTCGTATTCTCTAACTATGTCTTCAGTCCTATCAGTACTGCCACTGCTCACAATGATTATCTCTTCAAGTCTTATGTCTTGAGGCAGCTTTTGAGCCAAAAGATGATTAAGCAGGTTGGCCATATTCCTCTCTTCGTTGTAGGCGGGGATGCATACACTTACGTTGAGTGTCATGGGGTTTGCCTCGTCCGCCCCAGGCGCAGTTTCAGGGCAGATAAACCGTAAGATGCACCCCAGCCCAGCAGCTTGAAAAAGTCAGTTGATGTCTTGGACTCATGCTCCCCGTTGTAAACGCAGCGATAAGGGACTTCCTTTACCCTGAAGCCCTGCCCGAGGGCACCATAGACGAAGGCGAAAAAATACTCTCCATAGCCCTGGCCTACTGGCTCTATCCTTACCTTTTCCAAAACCTTTCTTTTGACCAGAGCATAGCCGCTCGTCCAGTCCCTTACCTTAAAACCGAGGAGGATACTGGCGTAGAGGTTGAAGGCCCGGCTGGTGAGGTCGCGGATAAAGGGATATTCCTGACTGCCACCCCTCACGTAGCGGGAGGCGATGACTAAATCAGCGTCATCCAGCGCTCTCAACATCTCGGGGATGAGGCTGGGAGGATGGGAGAAATCGCAGTCCATCCAGCCGATGGTATCACCGCCAGCCTGGCTCACGCCATAAGCCAGAGCACTGGCCAACCCCCTCTCGTTCCTCCGGCGGAAGGGTTTCAGGGTTGGAAATTTGCCCTGCAGGTCGGTGACAATCTGCCACGTCTTGTCCGGCGAGTTGTCATCCACCACGATTATCTCGGGAGGTGGACTCGTAGCCTGGCTAATCGCCTCTATCAGTTTGGCGATGTTTTCCCTTTCGTTGTAAGTGGGTAAAACTACCGATAGTCGGGCCATCAGTTCACTTTCAGGCGAATCGGGTTTGAGAATTCTGTAATGCTTCTTTGCCCGTTCGCCCCAACATTAAATACTACTTACACTCATACGTCAAGTTACATTGGAATGTTACATCGCATAGAAATCGACTACGCTTATAGTCTTGCTGCTGGCGATTTTCCGCCAAAGGCTTATCCCCAATCGCTCTATTATTACTGGAGGGAGATAGACGCTCGCTTATAGTAAATCTTGTTCACTCCGGTGCGGTCATCGTTGAACACAACATGAACATATGATTCCGTCGCCATGATCGGGTGGGCCCCCATTAGTTCCTCTCCTAATGGAAGAACACACTCGGAGAGTCGTGCTTCTGCACTCCAACTGTCACCTTTGTCATTGGAGAACGCGTAGTACAGAGCCTGGGTTCCGCTTCTGTCATCACACCACAATAGATGGAGAAGGTCATTGCTTACTGCCAAGACAGGCCAGTACGACCGACCTGCGCCGTGTGTCAGCTTTCTATCAGTAGACCAACTCTGTCCCCCGTCTGTGCTTCTCTTATAGTAAATTTCATACTTTCCATCCCGATTATCTCTCCACACGACATAGAGCGTATCGCCCTGAGCTACAATTTTGGGATGTTCGGATTCACTTGGATTCTTGGTCAGATTCTCGTCCGCTGTCCAGGTAGCGCCGGCATCCATACTGCGCTTGTAGTAGATTTCGGAATTTCCATCCCGAGTATCCCGCCAGACCAGGTGAATGGTATTTCCGCTTATTGCAGGAAAGGGAAACTCAGACTGTATTCCGTCTGGGGTAAGGAGGATATCGGGACTCCAATTGGCACCGGCATCAACCGAACGTTTTTGATAGATTTTGAGCGTACCTGAACGGTCGTCACGCCAGAATAGATTTAGGGTGTTACCAATGACTGAAGGAAATGGACAGCCTGAGAAAGCAGGGTCGTTAGTGAGTCTGGTCTCAGAACCCCAAGAGACGCCCCCATCTTTACTCTGGACCAAATATTCCTCAAAGTTCCCATCACGACTGTCTCGCCAAAAAAGGTGAACTGTATTCCCTTTCACCGCCAAGTCATCCTTGATAGAGAGCAAGGGGTTATTGGAAATCCTAGTGTCTGAAGTCTGCCACGTCACTCCGTTGTCGATGCTCCTATTGTAGTATATCTCGCGATTTTCTCCTCCGTGTCGCTGGTCAACCCATGCTAGGTGTACGGTACTCCCGTTAAGACCGAGCGTGGGATAGATTGCAGCGGCATCTGTATTGGTGAGCTGGATATCGTCTTCCCAGGTGATCGAATAGGCCTTGTTCTTAGGTACCGAAGGTGCTGGGGAAGTGGTTGCCGGGGTGGTCAGCATAGGAGTTGGCATTAGCGCAGTTGAAGGTAAGGGTGGCGTTGTATTTGGACTTGGTGATTCTGAGGATTTTTGTGGCGAGGTTGGGGTGGAGCAGGCACTAATCAAAATAACAATAATAAGAAGAAATGATGACAAAGTTCCTCTTGTCATTAAAGCCTCCTTGCTCTTCTATCGGCTTGGCATTGTGAGAATATTATCGCAGATATGATTTGCGGTCAATAAATCACCCTAAAGCAGACAGCACCCTGCCAAATTTCTTATTTCTGTTAGAACAAGTGTCAATTGGCCGACTCCTCGTGGTTGTGGATAGTCATCACCGCGTTAGGTAGGTAAAAAAGTGGTTGACATCGACCAAGTCCGGTCTTTGAGAATTGGTTTTGCCTGACTGAATGCGTCAATTAACAAAGTAGTATGTTGTTGAGTTACAATTCATTGTTTTGTTACCTTGACATCAGCGCTGATATAGATTACTATTTTAGTCATAATAGTTTCCTTAGCTCACCTTTCACAAAGTCAGATAAATTTCATGAGAAAGCTAGGAGTTGTGCTGTGGCGAAAATAGCCAGGGATATCACCGAGCTTACGGGTAATACACCGCTGGTCAGGCTTAACCGGATAACCGCCGGGCTTCAAACTCCGGTAGTAGCCAAGCTGGAGTTCTTTAACCCTTGTGGCAGTATTAAGGACCGCATCGGCGTCGCCATGATAAAAGACGCTGAAGCCGGGGGTCTTATCAAAAAAGATACGGTCATTATTGAGCCGACGAGTGGTAATACCGGGATAGCCCTGGCTTTTGTCTGCGCTGTAAGGGGCTACCGGCTAATTCTGACCATGCCTGAGACCATGACTGTTGAGCGCAGAAAACTGCTTGCTGCCTTCGGCGCCGAGCTGGTGCTGACCCCGGGTGGAGAAGGGATGCCGGGTGCGGTCAGAAAGGCTGAGTCTCTCTGTAACGATATTCCTAATTCCTTTATGCCTCAGCAGTTCGAGAATTCAGCCAATCCTGAAGTTCACCGCAAGACGACGGCTCTGGAAATCTGGCGGGATACCGGGGGGAAGGTTGACATTCTTGTCGCCGGCGTCGGCACCGGTGGCACCATCACCGGGGTGGCTGAGGTCTTAAAAAACAAAAAGTCCGGCTTCAAGGCTATTGCCGTTGAGCCTAAAGACTCGCCGGTGCTCTCGGGGGGGAAGGCGGGAAGCCACAAGATTCAGGGCATCGGTGCCGGCTTCATTCCCAGGGTCTTACGGCTTGACCTTATTGATGAGGTTATCACCGTGGCAAGTGAGGACGCTGCTATTATGACCCGGAGACTCGCCCGTGAGGAAGGTATTCTGGCAGGCATCTCCTCGGGTGCGGCGACCTGGGCGGCGCTTGAGGTGGCAAAGAGGGCAGAAAACAAGGGGAAGCTCATCGTGGTCATCCTGCCCGATACCGGAGACCGCTACCTCTCAAGCGATTTCCTCTGGGGCTAGATGAAGCCAATCTATCCATTATTTAGTTTCTAGGCTATAACGGTTTTTTATTCTCCTCATCCTGAATCAAGAGAGGTATTGAGTTATGGCAGAGAGACCGCCGCGACGGCGCCCTGAGTTATGGTGGGTGCTGGTTTCTATCTTACTTGTCTTTGGAATCGGAGTCGCCACCTATCTCCGCTGGCTTAATTTTCACATTCTAATCGGCCCGCTCTATCTCCACCACTGGGCGAGCTACACCGGGGTGACCTTCATTGCCGTCTTTACCCCGCTTTATGCCTTCCTTAAGAGGCGCTACCCTCAAAGCTTCAAGACCCTGATTAAGATTCATATAATCGGTAATCTCACCGCATTCCTGCTGGTCACCATTCATATGGCACATCACCTTGGTGAGCCGAAGGGGTTCGCCCCCAGACCGGGCACGGGTGTCACCCTGTACTTTTCTGTATTGACACTGGTGATTACCGGATTTCTCACGAGATACCAGCTTGCGGGAAAACAGGGAAGATTCATTAGGTTCGTCCACACCGGCATCATCACCGCCTTCTATTTCATCATCTTCATCCACATCCTGCGCGGCTTGATGCTCATCTGAGGACAGTCTTCTCCGGTTAACGAAATTCAAATCTGTCTTTTCAGCGGGAAGATTCTTCTAGAAAAGTGGCTTCAGAAGCAAAGCAAAGAGATAGCCGAGTCCGCCGCAGAGGGGGAAGGTGAAGACCCAGGCGGCAACCATGTGCCCGGCTATTCCCCAGCGCACCGCCGAGAAACGTTTGGTAGCGCCCACCCCCATGATTGAGGCGGCGATGCAGTGGGTGGTGCTGACGGGGATACCCAGGAGCGAGGCGACTTCAATCACCAGAGCGGCGGAGAACTCGGCGGCGAAGCCGTGCACCGGGCGGAGGGCGGTGACCTTCATGCCCATAGTCTTGATAACCCGCCAGCCGCCGAGGGCGGTGCCAAGGCTGATTGATGAAGCCGCTAACGCAATCACCCACAGGGGTATATGTTCCCAGATAGCCGTCCTGCCGGTGTAAAGCACCAGTGCCAGGACAATGGGACCGGTAACGTTCTGCCCGTCGTTCAAGCCGTGGGCATAGGACATAAATGCCGATGATAAAATCTGAAGATTACTGAAGGGACTGCGCATCCTCTCCGGGGCACTGCGCCGGAACATCCAGTAGAGGGCAAGCATAACGACGAAGCCGCCGATAAAGCCGAGAAGCGGTGCGGTAACGACGGCTTGCATCACACGCCACAGCACGCGCCAGATTACGGTTCCGGTGCCGCCGACGGCGATGCCGGCGCCCACCAGCCCCGCTACGAGCCCGTGGGTCAGGCTGATGGGCAGTCCCCAGGCGGTCGCCACAAAGCCCCAGATAACAATGGAAAGAAGACCACAGGCTACCGTTAAGAAAGACATCGTCTCTGGGGTCAGAATGCCCTTGCCAATGGTCCTGGCGACCTGGGTTCCCGTCGCCGCCCCGACAAAGTTGAAGACTGAGGACATTATCAGGGCATTTCGGGGGGAAAGGACCCGGGTGCCGACGGCGGTGGCGATGGCATTCGCCGCATCATTAAAGCCGTTGACCAGACCCAGCCCCATGGCTAGAGCCATGGTGAAGATGAACCAGAAGGTGTCAGGCATACTTCAGGACTACACCCTCTAGGACTTCGGCGACGTCGTCACAGCGGTCGGTGGCATCCTCCATAAACTGGTAAATCTCGTGCCATTTGATGACATAGAGCAGGTCTTGAGTGTGCTCAAAAAGCTCGGCTACGGCGGCGCGGTAGATACAGTCTGCCTCATACTCAAGGCGGTGGATTGCCTCGCATTTCTCCAGAATGCGCTTCAGTCCACCCTTATACTTGACCATAGCCACCGCCGCCTCGACCTCAAATGCGATGCGGACAATCACATCGGCAAGCTCCTTGGCTTTGCCTACCGGGCACTCGGCGCGGTACAGGTTCATGCGCATCGCCGCCCCTTCAATATAATCGGCAACCGCATCCAGGGACTCCGCCAGCTTTGCCATGTCCTCGCGGTCAAAGGGGGTGACGAAGGTCCGGTGGAGCTGGGTGATTATCTCGTGGGTGAGGCGACCGCTTTCCTGCTCTACCTCGGTCAATTTTTCGGCTTTAACGGCGTTGCCGTCGCAGATGTCAACCATTTCTTTCAGCAGGCGGGCTACCTTGACCACATTGGCGGCGCTTGCTTCATAAAGGTCGAAGAACTTCGTTTCCCGGGGGACAAAACTCAGCGGCATGTCGTTAGCCTCCTCTTCTAGTGGTAGCTGGCTGGTGGCAACCGCTTTAGCTTAACCTAACCAGATGGAGGTGTCAAGGTGAAATAAGCGTATCGTTGGCGCCCAATTCTACTGTCATTGCGAGGAGCCCTCACGCTTCGCTCAGGGTAAACTCCGCGACGTGGCAATCTCATCAATCTGGTGGGCACATCCGACCTCAACCTGGCTATCTGGTAATGAAAATATCAATGATGCGCGCCAGGTCTTCAATGTCCTTCAGGTAGGCAAACTCATCTTTGCCGTGAATGTTACAATCAGGGCGGATTACACCCAGTCCGAACTGGCTTGCCCGCCACTCAAGGCTCGCAATGGGACCGAAGTCCCCCGAACCCATCTCGCCGAACTTCCCTGTTTTCCCGGTGACCTCTTTGATGATTGCCGCAAGTTCATCGGCGACCTCCCCCCCAAAGGGTGGAACGGTGGGGATGCGGAAGAGCCTTTCTATTTCCCACCTTACCCCCCCGACTGAGTTCATGGTATCTATAAGCTCCTTCTCGGCGTCAGCGATGTTCTCTTCGGGGACGAGGCGCCGGTCCAGAGAGATGAGACACTCGTCGGGGACGATGTTCACCTTGAGTCCGCCCTTAACCACGTTGATGTTAAGACGGTCTTCCATCTTGGTGAGTCCCGTCTCCGGGTTGGCATCTACCCGGCTCTTTCGCCTAACCACGCTCTCCTTGAGCTTCAGGAGGGCTGAGATAAGTAGATTTGCTTTCTCTACGGCGTTCTCGCCCAGATGGGCCAGTCCCGAGTGAACCGATTTCCCCTTGACCCGGATGTCCATGTGGATAGCCCCGAGACTAGCCACCGAGACATAGCCGAAGCTGGAATCAAGGTCAAAGAAGTAAGCCCCTCTCACCGGCTCAAGAAACTGCTCCAGGTAGCGAATTTGGCTTGCCTGCCCGACCTCTTCATCGGTGGTCACCATTACCGAGGTATCGTATTTAATTGGTTTTCCCTTAACCGCATCCAGGGCAAGAAGCAGGGCGGCGACAGCTCCCTTCATGTCCGCCGCCCCCCGCCCGTAGATTTTGCCCTTCTCTATCTTGGGAGTGAATGCTTCCCAGCCCTCTGCCGGGACAACGTCGATGTGGGCGTAAAAGATGAGGCGCGGCTTCCCCGGCTGACGGCGGTGGGCGAGAAGATTAAATCTGCCCTCGTTCCCGTCACAGTGCTCTTTGGGGATGAGGACTTTCTGGGGAGCAAAGCCTACTTCCTTGAACAAAGGCGCCAGGTAATCGACTGCCTTTTCGTAGTTCATGCCGGGCGGGACGGTGGTGTTTATGGCAATAAGGTCAGCCAGAGCTTTACGGTAGTCCATGCGACGCCTCCATGATGTATTATTTTGCTCTTAGAAATGCTTCAACGAGTTTGCCTTTCCCGTGCCGGAAGAGGAAGCTGAAACAGGTCCCCTTTGTAGGGGCGGAGCCGATTGTATTCGACCGGGCTGAAGAAAGCATCATAACCGCTTCTGGTCAGGTCGTGCTGTCTGGCGCCGATGGCAACTTGGCTCGTCATCTCCGGGTAGTCAGGAGGCTTAACGTAGAAGTAACGTCCTCTCTCGACTCCTTTTCTGACATCGCTCTGATAGACGGAATACGCCGATTTCATGAAGAAGCTGAAAAAAAGCAAGATGAAAAGTATGGCGAGTAGCCACCAGAACCCTTCCTTGCCCGAGGTGTTGGGGCTGAAGAAGAAGAGGACAATGCCAAAGGGTATCATCAGTAGAAGCAGTAGCGAAAGGAAGCCGACTAGGAAGTTAGCTCCCAGACGGCCATGCAGCACCCCTCTTGATGCATATTCGGCGATACATTTCTGGCAGGTGAAACCTTGCTCGGAACCGGCAATGCTGTAAACGGTCAATAAACTATCGCCTTCGAAGTCGTGTCCCTCTATCTTGCCGTAATAGAAGGTGAAATCTCTTCCCGGCCGGGAGTCTTTTCCGCATCTAACGCATCGCACTTTGCCCTCTTGGCATGTTAACACAAAGGTACCTTGTTCGCAATTTATCGCAACAACTGTTTGAAGGTTGTCATTTACCGCTCAACCTTCGACAGGCTCAGGGTGAGCGGTTGTGGTCGGATTTCATTACTCAGCAATATAGCTGAAGCTAAATTGACTTAAACAGGGCTTCATTGGTAACATAATGGGTTATGGAAAGGCTTTCTCTGTTTCCCCATAACACTGAGGTGAACTCACGAGGGCATCTCGTCATCGGTGGCTGTGACTGTGTCAATCTTGTTGCCGAGTTCGGCACCCCGCTCTACCTCTTTGACGAGTCCAGCCTGCGCGAGAAGTGCCGTGAGTTCAAGACGGAGTTCGGCAGTCGCTACCCGGAGACCCTTGTCATCTATGCCTGTAAAGCCTATATCAACCGGGCTTTAGCTGGAGTCTTCAAAGAAGAGGGTCTGGGGCTTGATGTCGTCTCAGGTGGGGAGATTGGTATTGCCGCTCTGGCTGACTTTCCCATGGACAGGCTCTACTTCCACGGCAACAACAAGGCGGAAGAGGAGCTCAGGCTTGCCCTTGAGCGTCAGGTGGGGCGGGTGGTGGTGGACAACTTCCAGGAGCTCAGGCTCCTTAACGGGGTCGCTCTGGGGCTCGGTGAACGTCAGGACATTCTGCTCCGGCTTACTCCTGGGATAGACCCCCACACCCACCGCTATATCGCCACCGGGGTGATTGACAGCAAGTTTGGCTTCCCCATGGCTTCGGCTGAGGAGGCAGTGCGCCAGGCGCTCGCCCTACCGGGGCTGAATCTGGTCGGGCTACACTTCCATGTCGGTTCACTAATTCCCGATGTTGAGCCTTACGAAAAGTCTATAGACATCGTTCTTGGTTTTGCCGCCGCCATGAAGCGCCGGCATGGTTTTGAGCTTCGGGAGCTTGGTGTCGGTGGCGGCTATCCGGTGCAATACACGCTGGACAGTCCGGTGAAGCCGGTTGCCGACTACGCCGGGGCAATCAGCGCCAGGGTTATCAAAGACTCCCGGGAGCTGGGGCTTGATTTACCTAAACTCGTCGTTGAACCGGGGCGGGCTATCGTCGGGCAGGCCGGGGTCGCCCTCTATCAGGTCGGTGCGGTCAAGGACATCCCCGGGGTGCGCCGCTATGTGGCGGTAGACGGGGGCATGGCGGATAACATCCGCCCGGCAATCTACGGCTCAAGGTATGAAGCATTACTTGCTAACCGGGCGGGCGAGGCAAATATCGAAACGGTAACCATCGCCGGCAAGTTCTGTGAGTCGGGAGATATTCTTATCCGGGATATTGAGCTACCCCCGGTCTCGCCGGGCGATATCGTCGCCATCCCCGACTCAGGTGCCTACTGTCTGGCGATGGCGAGCAACTACAATAGCTCCTTTAAACCGCCGATAGTCCTGTTGAAGGAAGGTAAAGCCCGCCTTATCCGGCGCCGTGAGACGCTGGAAGACCTCGTCCGCTGTGATTTATCCTGAGGGTATTGCTATGTGGCAGGTCGTCGGAAATTCCAGAGCGGTCTCATTGCTCCAGCGAGGACTGGCTGAGGGCAGTCTCGCCCATGCCTATCTCCTGAGCGGGCCCCGGCAGGTGGGCAAGATGAAATTGGCTCTGGAGCTTGCCCGGGCGGTGAACTGTGAAGCTAGCGAGACTCCCTGTGGTGTCTGCCGTAGCTGTGAGCGGATAGCCTCGGGTAAACACGCCGATGTGCAGGTTATCGGGTTCATCCAGGGTGAGCGGGACGACCGGTTACGCCGGGAGATAGGTATTGACCAGATTCGCGAGATGCAAAAACAGGTGAGTCTCCCCCCTTTTGAGGGGAGATGTAAGGTATTTATTATTGACGGGGCCGAGGCGCTTACCAGTGAAGCCGCTAACTCACTCCTCAAGACGCTTGAGGAGCCAGTAGGGCGAGTGCTTTTTATCCTTTTGACCCAGGATGGGGGACTTCTCCCTGAGACAGTGGTCTCTCGCTGTCAGGAAGTCAGGCTGGCTCCTCTGTCAGCTTACGAGGTTGAGGCTTTTCTCGGGAATAGTCTTGGGGTTGAGAGCTCAAAGGCGAAGCTCCTTGCCTGTCTTGCCCAGGGAAGGATTGGCTGGGCGGTTAATGCGGCGCGCGATGAGAGCCTGCTCACTGAGCGTAAAGAGGTTCTGGCGGAGGCGTTGAGCCTCATCTCAGCCAACTTCGATTCGCGTTTCAAACGTGCCGGGGAGCTGGCGCTGGAGTTTGGGCGGGAACCTACCAAGACCCGAGAAAGACTGGGGCTCTGGTGCGAGCTCTTTCGTGACCTCTTGCTGGTTAGGCTCGGGAGTGAAAGCGAGATAACCAACATTGACCTGAGAGAGAAGCTCCGGAACTTGGCTGAGACACTTGAGCCGGGCGAGCTCAGGGACTTTCTGGGCTGTCTGCGGCAGGCAGAGACTCAGCTCAGGCTGAATGCCAGCCCGCGTCTTGTCTTTGAGGTTCTGATGCTTAAGTTGCCCCGCCGGAAGGGGGTATAGGATGGCAATTGTTGTCGGGGTGCGTTTCAAGCGGGGGGGCAAGGTCTACTACTTTGACCCCGTGGCTTTGGAGCTCAAGCTTGGTGACCGGGTTATCGTTGATACCAGCCGGGGGCATGAACTGGGGGAGGTGTTGATTCCCCCGGAGGAGGTGCCGGTGGCGGAG